>DASZZK010000001.1:0-9959 GCA_035544975.1 Casimicrobiaceae bacterium
CATCGGCGTCACGCACCCGTGCAGCGAGCTTGGGATTGATCGCGATCCCGACGTCGCCGGCATAGAGCTCGTGATCGTTGTCGAAAAGATCCTGGGTGCGAAACGCGCAGGCGACCGGAAGAGCACTGGCCTCGGCGAAGCGGCGCATGTCGGCGCACGCTGCGCTCGTCCATCCGCTGCCGCCGACAATGACCAGGGGTTGCCTGGAAGCGGCGAGTCGTTCGCGAACTTCGGCAATCTGCGCCGCCGCGGGATGAACGGCGACCGGCTCGACGCGCTCGGCGTCGTCAACCTGCGCCATCGATGCAAGCATGTCCTCGGGCAAAGCCAGGACCACGGGACCGGGCCGCCCTTGAGTCGCGACCCGGAACGCGCGCGCGACGTATTCCGGAATACGCTCCGCGCGATCGATCTGCGCCGCCCATTTGGCAATGCTTCCATACATGCGGCGATAGTCGATCTCCTGAAACGCCTCGCGATCCTGAAAATCGCTGCCGACCTGGCCGACGAAAACAATGAGCGGCGTCGAGTCCTGCTGCGCGGTGTGGATTCCGACCGCCGCATTCGACGCGCCGGGACCGCGGGTCACGAAGGCGATGCCCGGGCGGCCGGTCAGCTTGCCATAGGCTTCCGCCATGTAGGCGGCGCCGCCTTCATGGCGACAGACGATCAGCTTGAGCGAGTCGCGCGCGTCGTAGAGCGCGTCGAGGACGGCGAGATAGCTCTCGCCCGGAACGCAGAAGGCGAGGTCGACGCCCTGACGGAGAAGATTGGCCACCAGAATCTGGCCACCGGTGCGCGGCGCGCTCATTGGCGGCGATTCTAGCAGGCCCATTACCATTGCCACGCCTCGGGCGGGATGCACCTATAATCACGCCACCGATTCCCGCTCTGTCGCGCCGACCACGCCCCCATGGATCTGCCACCCGCCTTGCACGATGCGCTGCTCTTCACCGTCGCCGGTGCGTTTTTCGCGATGGTGATGATGCGGTGGAAGCGCGACCAGCGCCAGAGCATGTTGCAAATGCTGATACTGCTGGTCATCGGCGTTTCCGGCTTGCTGGCGCTCAACCAGTTCGGCGCGAACATTGCCACGACGATGCTGGGCTCCGCCCTGCGCGAAGTGGGCCTGCTCCTCGCCGCGTTCGGATTCATCCGTATTTTCCTGGTGTTCGTGTTCCAGGGCGTGTTCGCGCGCATGGCGCTGCCGCGCATTCTCGGCGACGTCCTGTTCGCGTTTTCGCTGCTCACCTATACCGTCTACCGCATGTACGCGGTGGGCTTCGACTTTGCCAGCATTGCCATCACTTCCACGGTTATCGGCGGCGGCTTGGCACTTTCTCTGAAAGAGCCCCTGGCGAACCTTTGGGGCGGCGTCGCGATTCAACTCGACAACACCTGCCGCATCGGCGACTGGGTGCGTATCGAGGGAGCGATGGGGCAGGTGGTCAGCATTCGCTGGCGGTACACGGCCCTCGCCACCAACGCGGGCGAGACGCTGATCATTCCCAATTCGGCGCTGGTAGCCCATCGCGTCAATGTGCTCGCGCGGCGCGGCGACCAGCGCATTCCGTGGCGGCGGCCGATCGAGTTCGGCGTGGGCTACGAATGGCCTCCGAGCCGGGTGATCGCCGTGGTCGACGAAGCGCTGGCGCGCGCCGAAATCGCCAACGTCGCGCGTGCGCCGGCGCCGTCATGCATCTGCTGGAGCTTCGAATCTAGCCTGATCCGCTACAACATTCGCTATTGGCTGACCAATCTCGCCGAGGACGAATGGACGGACTCGGAGGTCCGCGTGCATGCCTTCGCGGCGCTGGCACGCGAAGGCATGGAGATGCCCATTCCGCGTCACGAAGTTTTCATGAATCCGGCGAGCGAAGTGCGCCGGAACGCGGAAACACGCGAGCGTGACACGCGGGTGTCGCTTCTTAGATCGCTGGAGTTGTTTGCGCCGCTGACCGACGAGGAGCGTCTCGCGCTTGCCTCGGAGCTCAAGCCGTCGCCGTTCGTCGTCGGCGATATCGCGACGCGTCAGGGCGAGCCCGCCGATTCGCTGTACATCCTGGCCCGCGGCCAGGTCGGTATTTTTCGCGACTCGACGGACGGTACCGCGCCGGCGCGGCAGCGTCTCGCAACCTTGCACGGCCCGGCGTACTTCGGGGAAATGGGTCTGCTTACCGGGCAGCCGCGCGGGGCGACCGTTACTGCGGAATCGGACGTCCTGTGTTATCGCCTTGGCAAGCCGGGTTTCGAGGCGATCCTGCGCTCACGGCCGGAGCTTGCCCAGGCGCTGTCGCAGACGGTCGTCGCCCGCACGGCCGCCAACGACGCGACGCTGGCATCGCTTTCGGCGGACGCGCGGTCGCGTGCGACGGGCACCCGAGCCAACGACCTCGTAAGGCGGATCCAGGAATTTTTCGGCTTGTAGGTCCGGCCCGTCGCCGCGGCCGGATGTGGCTTGCCTTAAGCGGCCGCGAGGAGATCGTCGCGCTTGAGTAGGAAGACGCTGTCGGCGCTCTCGGCGGTTGCGAGCCAGGTAAAGGGCAGGCGTGGAAAGGCGGCTTCCGCGGCCTCACGATTGCGGCCGACTTCGACCACCAGCACGCCATCGGGGTTCAAGAATCTCGCCGAATGGGCGACGATAGTGCGCACCGCATCGAGGCCATCGTCGCCGCCGGCCAGTGCGATTTGCGGTTCGTGCGCGTATTCGGGCGGCAGCTCCTCCATCGCCATGGCTGTCACGTACGGCGGATTGCTGATGATCAGCGGGTAGGTTTTTTCGGTCAGGTTCGATAACAGGTCGGAGCGGATCAGGTTGATCCTATCCTGAAGGCCGTGCTCGGCAACATTGCGCTGGGCGACGGCGAGCGCGTCCGAGGATATGTCGGAGGCGTCGATGTCGGCGTTGGGGAAGTAATGCGCCAGCAGAACCGCGAGGCAGCCCGAGCCGGTGCACAGATCGAGCGCGCTCTCGACGCTCAAGGGGTTGGGAATCCATGGCTCCAGCCCGTCGGGCAGCAGCTCGGCGATATACGAGCGGGGAATGACGACGCGCTCGTCGACATAGAAACGAAACTCCCCCAGCCAAGCTTCGTGCGTAAGGTACGCGGCCGGGACGCGATCATTCACCCGGCGTTCGATGACCTGCAGCAACTCGCTGCGCTCGACGTGGGTGAGATGGGCGTCGAGAAACGGTTCCAGACGGTCAAGCGGCAGGTGCAGCGTATGCAAGACGATATAGGCTGCTTCGTCGTAGGCGCTGGTCAGACCATGGCCGAAGCAAAGGCCACCGGCGACAAACCGCGAGACGGCGTAACGGAGCCAGTCGCGAACGGTCTCGAGATCCTGGGTCAGGGTGGTCATCGGTATGAGAACGAATCGTGAGCGATTACATCAGGCCAAGAGCCTTTGCAGTATGCCACGATAGAGCGCGGACAGCGGCTCGAGGTCGGCCACCGCAACGCGCTCGTTGAGCTTGTGGATGGTGGCGTTGACCGGCCCCACCTCGACCACCTCGGGACAGATGTCGGCGATGAACCGCCCATCCGACGTGCCACCGGTGCAGGAAAGCTCAGGGGTCACGCCGCATACTTCGCGCACGGTGTCGGAAACGACTTCGACCAGGCGGCCGCGCGCGGTCAAAAACGGCTTGCCGTGACCCGTCCACTTCAGCTCGTAATCGAGCGCGTGGCGATCGAGCACCGCTTTCATTCGCTGCTCGAGGCTGTCACGCGTGCTCGCGGTCGCATAGCGGAAGTTGAATTGCAGCTCGAGCGTTCCGGGAATGACGTTGGTGGCACCGGTCCCGGCGTGCACGTTCGACGCCTGCCAGGTCGTTGGCGGAAAATACTCGTTGCCATCGTCCCAGTGCATCGCGGCCAGCTCGGCGATTGCCGGCGCGACAAGAAGGATCGGATTCTTGGCCAGATGAGGATAGGCGATGTGGCCCTGCACGCCATGGATGACGAGCGTTCCGGAAAGTGTGCCGCGGCGGCCGTTCTTGATCATGTCGCCCAGGCGGTCGACCGACGAAGGCTCGCCGACGATGCAGTAGTCGAGCGTCTCACCCGCCGCACGGAGCTTGTCGACGACGCGAGCGGTGCCGTCGATCGAGGGGCCTTCCTCGTCGGAAGTAATCAGCAGCGCAATCGATCCCCGATGGAGGGAGTGCGCAGCGGCAAATCCTTCGATCGAGACGACGAATGACGCCAGCGAAGACTTCATGTCCGCGGCGCCGCGCCCATAGAGGAAACCGTCGCGCACCGTCGGCACGAACGGATCGGAATGCCAGGCATCGAGCGGGCCGGGGGGCACCACGTCGGTATGTCCCGCGAAGCAGACGAGGGGACGCGCGTCGCCGCGTCGCGCCCAGAGATTGCTGACGCCGTTAGCGGACGTCGTTTCGCAGCGAAATCCAAGAGGCGTGAGCCGCGCTTCCAGAATCTCCTGGCAGCCCGCGTCGTCCGGCGTGCCGGAGCGGCGCGCGATCAGCTGTCGTGCGAGGTCAAGCGTCGGCGAGATGGGCAATTAGGGACAATGAGGGGCAATGAGCGGCAATGAGGTACGGGGTGCTCGTCGTGCCAGGCAGGCGCGCGCGACCCTACGGGCGATTGAGGAATTCGGGGTCGATTTCCAGCTTGTCGAAATCGCCGGAAATCCGGCGTTCGGCTTCCGCGTGTTCCACCTCGGGACTGACCTCCTGAGTCGTCGGCGAGTTCTGATTGACCAGCCATGCCAGGTTGGTCGGCGAATCGGCGGCCGACAGTGCCTCGTCGTAGGACACCACGCCGTCAAGGTAAAGCCGGCACAGCGCCTGCTCGAATGTCTGCGAGCCCGGATACAGGCTCTGCTCCATCGCTTCCTTCATCTGGGTGATTTCGCCATTCTTGATCAGCTCGGCGATGAGCGAGGTGTTGAGCAGAATCTCGACTGCCGGCTGCTGCTCGCCTTCCTTGTTGCGCACCAGCCGCTGGGAAATAATCGCCCGCAGCCCGATCGACAAGTCGGACAACAGGCCCGACCGCGCGTCGTACGGAAACATATTGATGATCCGCGACAGCGCGTGATAGCTGTTGTTGGCGTGCAAGGTGGACAGACAGAGGTTTCCGGTCAACGTGTGCAGCAGCGCCTGCTGCATGGTTTCGCGGTCGCGTATTTCGCCGATCATGATCAGGTCCGGCGCTTCCCGCAGCGCGTTGGGCAGGGCGTTGTGATAGCCCTGCGTGTCGATGCCGATTTCGCGCTGGTTGACGATGGACTGCTTGTGCTCGAACAGGTATTCGATCGGGTCCTCGAGGGTCAGAATGTGGCCCGACCGGTTGCTGTTGCGATGATCGATCATCGCCGCCAGCGTGGTCGATTTGCCGGAGCCGGTGGCACCGGCGACCAGCACCAGACCGCGCTTTTCCATCACCAGATTCAGCAACACCGATGGGAGCTTCAAGTCCTCGAAGGGCGGCACCCGGCTGCGAACGTAACGGATGACCAGCGAGATCGTGCCGCGCTGCCTGAAGATGTTGATCCGGAAGTTGCCCACGCTGCGGTCGAGATAGGAAAGATTCATTTCCATCTCGTTCTCGAATTCCCGCGCCTGATCCTTGGTCATCAGCTCATAGGCGATCCGGCGCACGGTTTCGACGTCCATGGGCTGGGTGGCGATGGGTGCGACCACGCCGTTGATCTTGATATTGATTGGGGCGCCGCAGGAGATGAACAGGTCGGAGGCCTGCTTCTCCGCCATCATCTTGAACAATCGGTCGAGGTACATATCGTGTCCCGGTCCCAGTTTGAGGTCGGACCACGGGCCGGCTAAGGCACCCGCGGGGGTGTTGACAATGTCATGAATTGACAAGAATAACCAAGGTCGCGCAAAGTAACAACTGGCGGGCCTGTTTTAACCCGCCCCCTGTTCGCCGTCCACCGGCCATGCCGCCCGTGGCCGGCGCACGCTACCATTTGCCTTTCGACCGCCGAATCCCATGCTCGCCATCATCGGTGGCAGCGGGCTCACCCGCCTGTCCACCCTCGCCGTTGCCCGTCGCGAAGTCGTCCGCACGCCGTACGGAGAGCCGTCGTCGGCGCTGGTCTTCGGGCAGATTGCCGGGCGCGATGTGGTTTTTCTGGCGCGCCACGGCCACGGTCACACGATTCCGCCGCACCGGGTGAACTATCGGGCCAATCTCTGGGCGCTCAATAGAAGCGGTGTCGCGTCCATTCTGGCAGTGGCTTCGGTCGGCGCCATCGGTGTCGAATATGCGGTCGGCGATCTCGTGCTCCCGCATCAGTTGATCGACTACACCAGTGGCAGGGAAAGCACCTTTTTCGACGGCGGTGATCGCAAAGTGGTCCATGTTGACTTCACGCACCCCTATACCACGCAATTGCGCGAGCGATGTCTCGCCGCGGCGCGCTCGGCCAGCATTCCTGTCCACGACTCCGGCGTGTACGCGGCAGTTTCCGGTCCACGACTGGAAACCGCGGCCGAGATCGATCGACTCGGCCGTGATGGCGCAACAATGGTCGGCATGACGGGGATGCCGGAAACGGTCCTCGCCCGCGAGCTCGGCGTCGCTTATGCGGCGATTGCCGTCGTCGTCAATGACGCCGCGGGCCGCGGTGACAGCGCGCTGGCCATATCGATGGAAAGCATTGTCGGTGTGCTCGAGACGGCCATGGACAAGGTCCGCGCGTTGATCGAGCAGGTGGTCAAGGAAGCACCGTGATTAAGCCGATTCTGCACATGGGTGACCCGCGCCTGCTCGAGCGATCGCGGCCCGTGGAGCGCTTGGGGACCGAGGAGCTGCTGGCATTGATCGGCGACCTGCATGAAACGATGGTCGATGCCAAGGGCGCAGGCCTTGCCGCGCCGCAGATCGGTGTCGGTTTGCGCGTGGTCATCTTCGGCTTCGAGCACAACCAGCGCTATCCCGACGCCGAGCCCGTTCCCTATACCGAGCTTGTCAACCCGGTCATCATGCCGCTGGCCGCTGAAAAGGAAGAAGACTGGGAAGGCTGCCTGTCGGTGCCGGGTTTGCGCGGCATGGTGCCGCGATTCAGCCGCGTTCGCTATACCGGGTTCGACCCGCGAGGCCGCCCGATCGATCGCGAAGCATCAGGCTTCCACGCCCGCGTCGTACAGCACGAATGCGATCATCTCGACGGCGTCCTGTATCCGATGCGCATGCGCGACATGCGCACGTTGGGATTCACCAGCGTGTTATTTCCCGGTGTCGAAATGCCGGACGAGTGACCGGACGGACATCCGGTCCTCCCTTACAGCCGCAATTGATCGTAGAGCGCCTGCTCGAGCTTGAGCAGCGCTGCTTCGTCGTGCAGGCGCGCTCCATCGAGCAGGAACACGTCCTCGGCGCGTTCGCCCAGGGTGTTGATCTTCGCGCTTTCGACGTTGACGTTGGCGCTCGCCAGAACGTAGGCGATGCGCGACAGCAGGCCCGGCCGGTCGCCGGCGACGATCTCCAGAATGAAATGCGTTCCCTTGTCGTCGGGAAAAATGCGAATTTCCGGGGTCAGGGGGAAGTGCTTGAGGTGGCGGCTGATTCGTCCGGGCGGAGAGGTCCGCAACGGCGCGCGCATCATCAACGCCTGCTTGAGCTCGTACTCGATGAAGCTCATCGCCTCGCGGTAGGTGGCATTGGGATTGCCCGGATCGTGGACGTCGAAGGTATCGAGCGCATAGCCGTGGCGCGTGGTGTGGATCCTCGCCTCGAGAATCGACAATTGCGCGCGGCCGAAGAAACCGCAAATGCGCGCGAAGAGCTCCTTCTGATCGGGGAGGTAGATCATGACCTGCAGCCCGGCGCCCTCGCGCGCGAGGCGGGTCTTGACCACCGGCTCGGCACCGTCGACGCGAAAATAGAGATGCCGCGCGTGCCATGCGATTTCATCGGCGGTGTGGCGCTGGAAATAGACCCCGTCCAGACGCTGCCAGAGCTTTTGCTCGGCACCTTCGGGAACGGCGTACAAGCGCAGGCGGCGTGCGGCTTCGGCTCGACGAGCGTCAAGGCTGTCCTGCAGCCCACGCCCGCCCAGGTTTCCTGAAAGCCGCGCTTTGGCGGCGTGAAACAGATCCTCGAGCAGCTTCGCCTTCCACGCATTCCACACCCGCGGGCTGGTGCCACGTATGTCGGCCACCGTCAGCAGGTAGAGCGCGGCGAGCCGGCGCTCGGTCTTCACCTTGGCCACGAACGCTGCGACGACTTCGGGATCGGTGATGTCCTGCTTCTGCGCGGTCAAGGACATGGTGAGATGCTGCTCGACCAGCCAGGCGACGAGTTGAGTGTCTTCGGGTGAAAGGCCGTGCTGACGGCTGAAGCGGCGCGCATCGCGGCTGCCGAGAGCAGAATGATCGCCGCCCCGAGCCTTGGCGATATCGTGAAAAAGTCCCGCGACGTAGAGCACTTCCGGTCGGGCGAAGTCGGCGATGAGGCGCGAGCACAACGGATATTCATGCGCGTGCTGGGCCTCGGTGAAGCGGCGCAGGTTGCGAATGACCATCAGGATGTGCTCGTCGACCGTGTAGACATGGAACAGATCGTGTTGCATCTGACCGACGATGCGGCCGAACACCGGCAGATAGCGTCCGAGGATGCCGTATTGATTCATGCGCCGCAGCTCGTGAGTCACGCCGCGCGGCTGGCGAAGGATGGCCATGAATCGGGCGCGATTCGCGGGATCGCGCCGGAATGCGGCGTCGACCCGGTCGCGATTGCGCCACAGCGAGCGCAGCATGTGCGCCGACATGCCCTTGAGCTCCGGATGCATTTGCAGCGTGAGAAAGCTATCCAGAATCGCCGCCGGGCGCTTGGCGAACAGATCGTCGTCGCGGAGGTCTAAGAGCTCATCGACCGCCTGAAAATCGTCGTCGATCGGTTGCACCGCGAGCTGCGCGGGGAACAAGCGTCCGTGCAGGTTCTGCAACAGGATGACGCCGATCTGGCGCACCGATTTCGCCGCGCGGTAGTAGCGCTGCATGAGCTGCTCGGACGCGCGCCGGTGCGGCGTGTCGACCAGGCCCAGTTGCTGCGCCAGCGCGGCCTGCACGTCGAATACCAGCCGGTCCTCGCGCCGATCGGCGAGATAGTGCAGGCGAACGCGCAGATCGTCGATCAGCCGCTCGTGACGAGTGACCTCGCGCGCTTCCGAGGCGGTCATCAAGCCGTGCGTGGCAAGCGCGCGCCAGGAATGTCCCAATCCGGCAGCGCGTGCGATCCAGATGATCGTCTGCAAGTCGCGCAAGCCACCCGGACTTTCCTTGACGTTGGGCTCGAGGTTGTACGCCGTATCCTGGTAGCGCAGATGGCGTTGCTGCTGCTCGAGCGCCTTGGCCTCGAAAAACGCGCGCACGTTGAGCCCGGCCGCGAAACGGCGGCGAAAGCGGTCGTAGAGCGATCGGGAGCCGGCTAACAGCCGCTGCTCGAGCAGGCTGGTGCGGATGGTGATGTCGTGCGCCATCTCGGTTTCGCATTCCTCGATGGTGCGCACCGAATGCGCGACTTCCAGGCCGGCGTCCCACAGCATGCCGATAAAGCGCTCGATCGCCGCGGTGCCGATGCCCGCATCAAGCGACCGCGGAAGCAGAATCAAGACGTCGATGTCGGAGTGGGGGAAGAGCTCGCCGCGGCCATAGCCGCCCACCGCGACCAGCGCCGCACCCGGCGGCGGGCCTACCGCGAGCCACAGCCCGCGCACGATGCGATCGACCAGCGCCGCATGCCGCACCAGCAACCGCTTGGGTTGCGGGTGGGCAGCGAAGGCGCTTTCCAGCGCGGCGCGTCCGGCAACGAGCTCGCGCTTCCAGCCGGCGACCCCCGGATTTGCGGCAGTCGTGGGCGCGGCGGCAAGCGTCGCGGCCACCAAAGGAAGGTCAGGAATGCGCCACGGCCGGCGCCGGCGGGGTGCCGTCGGAAACCGTCAACACCTCGTAGCCGTCGTCGGTGACC
>DASZZK010000002.1:0-2453 GCA_035544975.1 Casimicrobiaceae bacterium
TGGCCAGGAGCGTGGACGAGCCGTGACTGGTCAGATTCTCTTTCGCCTCGCGCGCCTTCATCATCAACAGCCGGGTATCTGCAGGCGACACCGGTCCGACACCTTGAGTCTCCAGCGCCCAGCAGTAGACGCGATGATCGAAATCGTCGCCGCCCAGCGCGGTATCACCCGCGGTAGCCAGCACCTCGAATACGCCACGCGAGAGCTTCAGAATCGATAGGTCGAAGGTGCCGCCGCCCAAATCATAGACGGCGTAGATGCCCTCCGAAGCGTTGTCGAGGCCATACGCGATCGCGGCGGCCGTTGGCTCGTTGAGAAGCCGCAGGACATTCAGGCCGGCGAGTCGCGCCGCATCCCGCGTCGCCTGCCGCTGCGCATCGTCGAAATACGCCGGTACGGTGACCACGGCGCCGACAAGCTCTCCGCCGAGGCTCTTCTCGGCGCGGATCCGCAGCGCGTTGAGTATTTCCGCGGAGATTTCGACCGGACTCTTGCGTCCTGCGCGAGTCTCGATTTGCACCATGCCCGGCAGATCGGTGTAGTGATACGGAAAGCGCCGCACATCCGACAGATCGGATAGCGCACGGCCCATGAGACGCTTTACCGAAACGATCGTGTTCTGAGGATCCTGCGCCTGCGCATCCTGTGCCGCGTATCCCACCGTGACTTCGTCGTCGCCATAGCGAACGATCGAGGGCAGCAGCGGCCGTCCATTCTCGTCGGGCAATGCCACGGGGATGCCGCTGCGCACCGTTGCCACCAGCGAGTTGGTGGTGCCGAGATCGATGCCAACCGCCAGCCGATGCTGATGCGGCGCCGGGACTTCGCCTGGCTCGGCAATCTGAAGCAGCGCCATCAGTCGTCAATCTCGGCGATCGCCGCTGCGATGTCGGCGGCGACCTTGGACAGGAACTTGAGCTTCCGTAAGCTTACTTGCGCCTCTGTCGGTATCTCCGGAAGATCGAGTTGTTCCGCCAGCGACCGCTCCAGTTCGGCGGCCGCTTTCTCGACGCTTTTCTGCAGGGCAGTGAGCGCGCCCGCGTCGCGCCTGGCGACCGCCTCGGCCATCGCCTCCCGACACTCCAGTTGCTGCTCGAGAAATTGCGTCGGAAGCGCGGTGTCGGTTTCCGCCAGCGCGTCGACGCCGCGCAACAGCAGCAGGTAATGCGCACGCTCGAGCGGGCTCCTCAGCGCGCGATACGCTTCGTTGACGCGCGATGACGATTGAAGCGCGAGCCGCCGCTCGTCGTCGCCCGCCGCAGCAAAACGGTCGGGGTGCACCTCCGTCTGCAGCTTTCGGTACGCCGCGTCGAGCTCTGCCGGATCGAACCGATAGCGCGCGGGCAAGCCGAACAGCGCGAAGTAGTCTTGGGAAAAATCGATCATGGTCTTCGTCCTCCCGTCTTCGGGAAGGATCGAGGCGGGGTTCGCAAGCGGCAGGGAGCCGGTCACTCGCCCCATCGGGAGCGAACGTCTTATATGTTGAAGCTTTCCCCGCAGCCGCACTCGTCTTTCACGTTCGGATTGTTGAATTTGAAACCCTCGTTCAAACCCTCGCGTGTGAAATCGAGCTCGGTCCCGTCAAGGTACGGCATGCTCTTCGGGTCGACGATCACGGTGACACCGTGGCTTTGGAACCGATGGTCCTCGGGCCGGATGTCGTCGGCGTATTCGAGCTTGTACGCGAGTCCCGAGCACCCCGTCGTGCGCACGCCCAGGCGCAAGCCCAC
Source organism: Casimicrobiaceae bacterium (assembly GCA_035544975.1). Lineage (GTDB taxonomy): Bacteria > Pseudomonadota > Gammaproteobacteria > Burkholderiales > Casimicrobiaceae > PALSA-1003. The sequence goes on from DASZZK010000002.1 coordinate 1,731, forward strand.
GCCCTTCCCCCGCTTGGTCAGGAACTTCGCGACATGGCTTGCCGCGGTCTCGGTGAGCGATATCGACATCGTCGTATCAGGCAACCGCGGCAGTGCCGGCGGGCGCGTTCGCTTTCTCGGCCGCCGGCGCCGCATCTACTCCTGCACTTGCGCCGTGCTTCTGCTTGTAGTCGGCGACCGCTGCCTTGATCGCGTCCTCGGCCAGAATCGAGCAGTGGATCTTCACCGGCGGAAGTGCCAACTCCTCGGCAATGTGCGTGTTCTTGATCGTCAGCGCCTGATCGAGCGTCTTGCCCTTGACCCATTCGGTCACCAGTGACGACGATGCGATCGCGGAGCCGCAGCCATAGGTCTTGAATTTGGCGTCCTCGATGCGACCGTCGGCACCGACCCGAATCTGCAGCTTCATGACGTCGCCGCAGGCGGGCGCGCCAACCATGCCCGTACCGACGTCCTGGGCGTCCTTGGCGAACGATCCGACGTTGCGGGGGTTTTCGTAGTGATCGAGCACTTTGTCGCTGTATGCCATGGCGAACCTCTTGATGTTGCCTTCGTTGTATAACGCTAGTGAGCGCCAGTGAGCGCTGGTGCGTCTAGTGCGCCGCCCACTCGATTGAATTCAGGTCAACGCCATCTTTGTACATTTCCCAGAGCGGTGAAAGATCGCGCAGCTTGGCGATCTTGCCTTTCATCAGCCCCACGGTGTAGTCGATCTCTTCTTCG
>DASZZK010000003.1:0-1927 GCA_035544975.1 Casimicrobiaceae bacterium
GATGTTCTGTTCGATGACGCCGTTCGGATCGGCGGTCTTGAGCCGGTAGCCCGCATGCGGGCCCTTGAAATTCTGGAAGTACCACCACGGCAGCCCGTTCTGGATAGGCACCACGATAGTGTCGGCGGCGAACAGCGCGCGCATTTGCGGCGTCACCGCTTCGACGTCGTAGGCCTTCAGCGCCAGGAAGACGAGGTCCTGTTGACCCGCGTCGGCACAGCTCGCCACCGCGCGTAGATCTTTCGCAACTTCTTCGGCGCCGTAGGCGCGGACGAGCTTGAGGCCATTTCTCTGGATCGCCTCAAGATGCGCGCCCTGCTCCACCACGGTGACGCTCTGACCCGAGAGCGCAAGCCGCACCGCAAGCATGCCGCCGATCGCACCCGCGCCGATGACTGCGATTTTCATCTTCTCCTCCTGCATGCCCAGTCGCCGCAATCCGCGCCACCGAAGCGGTGGGCAAACGTTAGTGCCGCGCGCTATTGTTGTCCGGCTTATTCGAAGCGGTTGGTCAGCGTGCCGATGCCTTCGATCACGATGCTGACCGTGCTGCCCGGTTTCATCGATCCCACGCCGACCGAGGTGCCGCAGGCAATGACGTCGCCCGCCTCGAGCGTCATGTCTTGCGAGATGAGGCTCACCAGTTTGTCGGGCGGAAAAATGATGTCGGTCAAAGGATAGTTCTGACGTTCCTGGCCGTTGAGGATGGTCTTGACGGCGAGCTTGGCCGGATCGACGTCGGTCGCGATCGCCGGGCCGAACACGCCAAAGGTGTCGAAACCCTTGGCGCGGGTCCATTGGGCAAAACCCGGGTCCTTGTTGAGTATGTCGATGGCGGTGACGTCGTTGATGCAGGTGTATCCGAAGATGTAGCTTGCCGCATCGGCTTCCGAAACCGCGCAGCAGCGCTTGCCGATCACGATGCCGAGCTCTCCTTCGTACACCACTTTGCCTGCATACGACTTGGGAGCGCGTATGGTCTCGCCGTCGGCGAGAAACGAGTTGTTGGCCTTGAGAAAATAAAGGGGCTCGGCTGGAACCGCGTGATTGAGCTTGGCGACGAGCGCCCGATAGTTGTCGACCAGCGCCACCATCTTGCTTGGGCTCGTCGGCGTCAGCAGTCGTGCGCCGTTGAGCGGGATCGATTGGCCCGTCGGCCGTGGATCCGCGAGCATGTCTCCTTCATGCAGCAGCATTGCCTCGCCCTCGATGGTGCCGAAGCATTCGCGTCCGTCGTGAATAACGCGCCCCCAGAGCGGCATGATTCCTCCTTAGGAGAATCTAATTGAGCTTGAGTCGTCTCACGGCCAGCGCATATCCGCCGGCGGCGCCGTCGACGAAGTGGACGTGGGTGCTTTCCGAAATCGACGGTACGATGCAGGTCATGATCTCCGAGGGCTGGCGATGCAGGCCGAAGCGCGCGACCTTATCCGTCTCCGCTTTGGTCAAGCGCTGCTCGATTCTGTCGGCGAGCGCGGGCGTGCAATCAAGCGTCATGCGCAGGTTGTCGTCGTACTTGCGGAAGTCCGAATTCTCGACGACCTCGCGCCGGTAGACCGTCGGATCGAAACCGCCGACGCGAATGCCGAAGCGCATGATCATGAAGGCGAGCAGCGTGCCCGCGCCCACGCGCAGCCGCTGCATGAAGAGACGCTGGCCGCCTTTGCGCGATGCGCGCGCCTCGAGGTCCAATCCCGGCGGCGGCCAGCCGACGCCTGGAGCGCCTTCCGGCACTGGCCGCGCAACTTCGCTGCTGCTCTCGAGCTCGGCCAGCAACTCTTCGACCAGCTTGCGAAACGCGGGATCGCCATTGGTCACCGGCGCCACCACCAGCGACAGGATCAGCCCGTGCGACGCGGGAATATCGTTCCAGCGGCACGACAAGCCGCTCAAGTCGGGACGCGTCCCGGACGGCGCCGCCGGGACG
>DASZZK010000004.1:0-4521 GCA_035544975.1 Casimicrobiaceae bacterium
CACGCGCGCCACGCTCGACGCCGCGCGCGCCGTCGCCCGTTTGAATCAGGCTCTGGGACTATTGCCATGAAATGGTTATTCGCATTGATGCTGGGGGCATTGCCGGTCATCGTTTTTGCTGACGAAGGGCACGGCGGTCACGGCGCGCCTTCGTCGGCGCTCCCCGCCACGCTCGCGCCGCGTGTCGAAGCGCAGTCGGAGAGTTTCGAGCTGGTCGGGACGCTCGAAGGCGAAAAGCTCACCCTCTACCTCGACCGCTTTGCCACCAACGAGCCGGTCACCAAAGCAGCCATCGAAATTGCGAGCGGCGCATTCAAGGCAACGGCGCAGTCCACTGGCGAGGGTATCTATACCGCGGCCGTCGCCGCCCTGACCAAGCCGGGCCAGTACCCGCTGGTGTTCACGATACGGGCCGCGGATGAAACCGACCTGCTCAACGGCACCCTCGACGTTTCCCCGCCGCCGGGTGCCGTCAGCCACCCGCGTGTCTGGTCCGAATGGCTGATCTGGATTGCCGGCGCGCTGGTGGCGCTGGCCGTCATCGCGTGGCTATTGCGCCGCAGGAAGACGCACAGCGCGCCGACATTGGCGATCATTGCAGTAGCCGTCGTCCCGATGTTGCTTGCGGTCGCAACTTCGTCGCGCGCGGACGAAGGTCACGGCGCAGAGAAGAAAGGTCCCACGGCTTACGCACCCGCTGGCGCAGGCGAAAACGCCAACGCGCAGCGCCTCGCGGACGGCGGCGTATTCATGCCCAAAGCAGTCCAACGCCAGCTCGGGATTCGCACCACACTGGCAGAAGTTCGCGAACTCTCCCAGAGCCTTGAGCTCAACGGTCGCGTCGTCGCCGACCCCAATGCCGGAGGCCGCGTGCAATCCAGTCAGCCCGGGCGTATCGAGCTCGGCCCGCGGGGGCTTCCTACGCTGGGTCAGAAAGTGAGTAAAGGCGAAGTACTCGCCTTCGTCAAGCCGGTCGCCAACGCCATCGAGCTCGGGAACCAACGCGCGCAGCTCGCGGAGTTCACGGCGCAGCACGCGCTCACCGAGAAGAAGCTCAAACGGCTGGAAGTCCTCGAAGGCAGCGTACCGCAGAAGGAAATCGACGCGGCGCGCGCCGAACTGACGAGCTTCGCTGAAAGAAAGGTGGCGGTTGGCGGCAGTCTCAGCAATCGCGAAGCGCTGATCGCGCCGGGATCGGGAGTCATCAGCGCCGCCTCCGCCGTCGCTGGGCAGGTCGTCGAGGCCCGCGAAGTGTTGTTCGAAATCGTAGATCCGCAGCGATTGATGGTGGAAGCGCTCGCCTACGACCCGATTATCCTCGCGGACATCGGCAGCGCGAGCGGCATGCTGGGCGGCGGCGGAGCACTGCCGCTTGAATTCGTTGGCGGCGCGCAGCAATTGCGCGAGCAGGCGCTGCCGCTGCTCTTCCGCATCAAGCCCCCCTCGCCGCCGCTCGCGATCGGCCAGCCGCTCAAGGTGGTGGCTCAGACCAAACACACGATCAAGGGTGTGGCCGTGCCGCTTGCGGCACTCACCCGGAACAGCTCGGGCGATACCGTGTTATGGGTGCACGTTGGCGCGGAAACTTTCGCTCCGAGGAAAGTGCGCTACCAGTTGCTCGACGGCGCCAACGCCACGGTGACCGAGGGCGCCGCCGCGGGCGAGCGCATGGTAGTCCAAGGCGCCTCGGCGCTGGCGCAAGTGCGTTGAGGTGGCGGCGCCATGTTCAACCTGATCGTCGACTGGAGCATTAGGCAGCGCCTGTTCGTGCTGGCGGCTTCGCTGCTGATACTTTTTTACGGCGCCCTGACAGCGCAGCAGATGACGGTGGATATCTTTCCGGATCTGAACAAGCCCACCGTCACGCTGCTTACCGAGGCCGGCGGAATGGCACCGGAAGAGGTCGAGCAACTGGTCACGTTCCCGGTAGAAACCGCCATGAATGGCATGCCCGGCGTGACCCGCGTGCGTTCGGTCTCGGGCATCGGGCTTTCAATCGTATTCGTCGAATTCGACTGGGGTACCGAGATTTTCCGCAACCGCCAGCAGGTCGCCGAGCGATTGTCGCTGGTAAAGGAGCAGCTGCCTGCGGGCATCGCACCGCAGATGGGGCCGATCGCTTCGATCATGGGCGAGATCATGCTCATCGCGCTGCCCGTCGACCCGGCGCGCGTGAATCCGATGCAAGTACGCGAATATGCCGACTGGGTGCTGCGTCCGCGCCTGCTCACCATCCCGGGTGTTGCGCAGGTCATTCCGATCGGCGGCGAGGTCAAACAATATCGCATCGAGCCCAATCCGGCGCAGATGCAGGCGTTGGGGGTGACGCTGGAGCAGATCGAAGGGGCGCTCAAGAACTTCGGCGTCAACACCAGCGGCGGTTTTCTCGAGCAAAGCGCGCGCGAGTACCTGATCCGCAACATCGGACGCACCTCGCGTCTGACCGACCTGCAGAACCTCGCCATTTCCGCGAAAAACAATCAGCCCATCCTCCTCAAGCAGGTGGCAGAAGTGAAGTTTGCCGCCGGGGTGAAACGCGGCGACGCGAGCTACAACGCTGGACCCGCCGTGATCCTGTCGCTGGAAAAGCAGCCCACTGCCGACACCGTGAAGCTCACGAAAATAATCGAGACCGCGCTGGCCGACCTCAGCCGGTCGCTGCCGGAGGGCATGTCGCCGCCGCAGGTCGTTTTCAGGCAGGCCAATTTCATCGAGGCTTCGATTTTGAACGTCGAAGAGGCGATGCGCGACGGCGCGATCATGGTAGCCGTGGTGCTGTTTCTGTTCCTGCTCAACTTGCGCACCACGCTGATTTCGCTCACCGCCATTCCGATGTCGATCCTGATCACCGCGCTCACGTTCAAAGTGATGGGGCTCTCCATCAACACCATGACGCTCGGTGGTCTCGCGATCGCGATCGGCGTGCTTGTGGACAACGCCATTGTCGGGCTGGAGAACATCCTGCGGCGGCTCAAGCGCAATATCGCCGATGGCGCGTTCAAGCCGCCGCTGGAAGTGATCGCCGCGGCCACCAAGGAGGTGCTCTCCAGCATCGTCTACGCCACGGTCATCATCGTGCTGGTGTTGGTGCCGCTATTCGCGCTTTCCGGCATCGAGGGCCGCCTGTTTGCGCCGCTCGGCGTGGCATCCATCGTTTCCATTCTGGCCAGCATGCTGGTCTCAGCGACGCTTACTCCTGTGCTGTGCTACTACCTGCTCGCCAGGGGTTCAGCGACCCCCGCCGGCGACGATGCGAAAACTCCCTGGTGGTCGCTGCGCTTCAACCTGAAGCCAAAGGAGGAATACAGCCTGCTGGTCAGGAAACTCAAGCAATGGGACACCCCCGTTCTTTACTGGTCGTTCGATCACGCCAGGCTGCTGCTCGCAGCCGCTGTTGCGGCAGTGCTGATCGCCGCTGCTACGGTGCCGTTCTTTCCGCGCTCGTTCCTGCCGCCGTTCAACGAGGGCACGCTCACCATCAACCTGGTGCTCAACCCGGGAACCTCGCTTGGCGAATCGAACCGCATCGGCACTCAAGCGGAGCTCCTGATCAAGCAAGTGCCGGAAGTCATCCAAGCCGGGCGCCGTACCGGGCGCGCGGAGCTCGACGAGCATGCGGAAGGCGTGCATTACTCCGAGATCGATGTCGAGCTGAAACGCTCGCAGCGCAGCCGCGACGCCGTGCTTCAGGACATCCGCAACCATCTGAACGTGCTGCCTGCGGTGGTCAACGTCGGACAGCCAATCTCGCATCGCCTTGACCACATCCTGTCGGGCGTAAATGCGCAGATCGCGCTCAAGGTCTACGGGGACGATATCGATACCCTGCGGGCGCTCGCCGCGCAGTTGCGAAACCGGCTGGCGACGATTCCGGGCATCACCGATTTGCAGGTCGAGAAGGCAGTGCTCATCCCACAGCTAAAGGTTCGCCTTGATTACGAAAAAGCGGCCGCCTACGGCGTCACGACTTCCGCAGTACTGAAAGCACTCGAAACATTATTGGACGGCGAGAAGCTGACGCAAGTAATCGAGGGCAGCCGCCGATTCGATCTGGTGGTGCGCTTGCCCGACTCCGCACGCGCCCCGCAGGCGCTGGCGCAACTGCTGGTCGAAACGCCGGGCGGTCGGATCGCACTCTCGCGCATCGCCGAGATCGAGGACAGCGACGGCCCCAATCAGATTTCGCGCGACAACACGCGCCGGCGCATCGCGATCTCGGCCAACTCCGACGGCACCGACCTCGCCACGATCGTAGCTCGCATACGCGAGCAACTCGCCGCCAACCCTCTGCCGACCGGCTACTTCACCAGCCTCGAGGGCCAGTTCCAGACGCAGGAGGAGGCGACACGCCTGATCGCCTTGCTCGCCGTGATGTCGGTGCTGCTGATCTTCATCGTGCTCTACACCCGCTACCGTTCCGCCGCGCTGTCGCTGATGATCATGGGCAACATCCCGCTCGCTCTGGTCGGCAGCGTCATTGCGTTATGGATTGCCGGCCAGTCGCTGTCGGTTGCCTCGATG
>DASZZK010000005.1:0-3519 GCA_035544975.1 Casimicrobiaceae bacterium
CGCGAAATGCATCCGTACAACGCCGTGCACGTTGTGCACGTGTCGCGTCCGCTGGACACGGCGCGGCTCGAAGCGAGCATCCGGCGACGACTCGAGGAGCTCGGCCTGACCGGCCTCACTCTCGATCCTCGTCGATTGCGCTATGAATGGTCAGGCGGCGCCTCGGCGGCGACCGTCGCGGTTCTCGCGGGCGGCGCCGATCCGCTCGCCACCGTCCACGACGAAATGGAGCGGCAACTCAATCTCGCGTTTCCTACCGCGGGGCGCCTCGATCCATTCCGGGTTTTCGTCGTCGCCGACGAGGCATCTTTCCATCTGGGCATCGCCTACGACCACTTCGTCGCCGGCGGCGACTCGATCGTCCTGTTGCTGCAGCACTTTGTCGAAGACTATTGCGGTATCGAGCGTTTCGGTCCGGCATCGCCGCGTCCAGGTCTGTACCCGCCCAAGTACCGGCGCCTGTTCGCGCGCCAGGCGATCCCGCTGGTCAAGGGTCTGGCGAGCATGCGTCATCTGGTCGCGAGCTGCCGCCGATCGGTGAGGCCGCGCTATGCGCGCGGCGGAGACGGGTACAACGGCGTCGCGTTTTTCCGCCTCGATTCCGTCGCGCATGCGAAACTGGCGCGAACGGCACGCGACTGGGACATGACCCAAAATGACCTGTTTCTGTCGATTCTGCTCTGGACCTTGTCGTCGCGGGTCGTCGAGCGCCGACAGGCGAAGCGGCGGCGCGAGCTGGCCGTCGCGTCGATCGTCAATGTCAGGCGCGATTTCGGCGCGAAGGCGGCCAATGGCTTCGTGCCGCTGCTGGCCTCGTTTCGCATCGCCCATCCGGTGCCCGCCGGCATGGGGCTGCGCGAGCTCGCGAACTTCGTGCACGCTGAAACCAGTCGCGTCAAGCGCCGCAAGCTCTATTTGCAGACGCTGCTGGCAATCGGCTTGTCGGGACTGCAGTGGCGGTTTCTGTCGGTCGAGCAGAGGCAAGGCTTTCACGCCAAGAATTATGCGGTGTGGGCGGGCGTGACGCCGCTGCAGCTGGACGTGCTCTGGCCTGCGGCCCGCACTTACCCGTTTCGCGTCGAATACGTGCGGGCGGTGCCGACCGGTCCGCTCTCGCCGATCGTCGTCGCGCTGACAACGCTAGGTGAGGTCGTGCAGATCGCATTATCATTCAGGACCGCAGCGCTCGACCGCGAGCAAGTTGACGGCATCATCGCCGATATTGTTGATTGCATCAGGAGTCTTTGAAGATGACCACGCTGTACCGTGCCCTTTGCCGTTTCGTCGCCGGCGCGATAGTGCTGGCGCTGGCCGGCTGTGTGACCACGCCGTTCCAGCCGCCGAGCGAAGACTTGAAGGCGGCGACGGTAGGAAGCGTGCTGCGCTCGCTGTCGATCGACCGCGCGGTCGAAGACCGCATTCTCGCGCTCGACCCGAAGCGCATAGGCGAAGACGACATACGCAACACGCTCGCCAAGGGACCGACGCCAAGGATCTTCGAGGTGCACGGCGGCGTCTACCCCGTGCATCTGCTCATGGAGTCGTTCTCGGAGTTTCTGACCGGAATGGGGTTTCCGGAGGACCGGATTCGCGACCCGGGCGACGGCGCCTTTTCGCGCAGCCCGTACGATGACAGCGAACGCCAGGCCGGCGAGATCGCATGGTATTACGAGCACGAAGGCGTGCGGCCCATGCTCGTCGGCCACAGCCAGGGCGGAATCCAGATCGTGAAGATCCTGCACGAGCTCGCCGGCACTTTCGGCACCGCGCGGCGCGCATTCAATCCGCTGACCGCTCAGTTCGAGGAGCGCACGACGATCGTCGATCCGCTGAATGGACGCGAGCGGCCCGTGGTGGGGGTTTCCGCCGCCTATGCCTCGGTCGTGGGCACCGGCGGCTGGGCGCTGGTGCTGCCGGTGCATTGGAAAGTGGTGCATGTTATCCGCTCGATTCCGGATACCGTCGACGACTTCACCGGCTACCGCATCGGGGTCGATTTCTTCGCGTGGGACGCGCCCGGATTTGAGGGCGTGAAGACATTTCACGCCACCGGAAAGGCGAAGGTGCGCAACGTGACGCTGCCCGCCGAGTATTCGCACGTGTTCGTCCCCGCGACCGCGCAGCTCGCCCTGTCTCCCGAGATGCGCGCATGGATCAATGCCTTCGACCCTGACGACGAGAAGGGCAGGGCGCCGCTGCCCGACGGCGCCGTGAGCAACATCATGTGGGCGGCCGACGTCTGGCACAGCATCAAAGAGCACTGGTGTCTCGAGGCGCAGCGCCTGATCCGCACCAGGCGTGCCGCTCTCGGGACGTCGTAAGTCGGATCCGGGCGGTCGCGTTGCGCGGCCGCCAGCGCGATCGGTCCGTGACACCGCCCGTGCCAGGGACGTGCATGCGGCGGCGCGGCGCGGCAAGCGATCACGGACGAAGCGATCACGGACGGATGGAGAGCGCTTGCTGTTGGACAAGATGAAGCGCTTAATCGAAGTCCACATACGCGTTTTCAGGACGGATGCTGAAAACGGCTCCAATTGCGCATCCGATGAAGCAAGTGCGCGGCGGTTGTGTTGGAGGATCTTTCACGCCGACCGGTATTAGGAGGTACTAATTGAAGGCGATGTGATGATTCTCAAGTGCTTTTCACCCCATTACATTCAACCGAACAGACGATTGACGCAAAGTTTTACGTCAATTAGGTTGTCTAATTCTAGTTAGGCCCCACACATCGTCATGTCGGCCACCGAGTTCTATGATGGGCTTGCTCCGTACTATCACCTGATCTACGAGGACTGGGAATCCAGTATCAAGCGCCAAGGCACTGCACTTGATTCGGTCATTCGCTCGTTTCCGCATCAGCCACTCCGATCCGTTCTCGATGTTGCCTGCGGCATTGGTACTCAAAGCCTCGGCCTTGCTGCGTATGGGTATGACGTTACTGCCTCCGATATCTCAGCGAAAGCTATCGAGCGCGCACGTTTGGAGGCGGTTCGGCGCAGCCTTTCCGTTGCTTTCTCTGTCGCGGACATGCGTGGCGCACACCTACATCACGCGCGTGAGTTCGATGTCGTGCTTTGCGCAGATAACTCTTTGCCTCACCTGCTGTCCGACCAAGAGATTTGCGCATCTCTCGGCGAGTTCTTCCTGTGTACGAAGCCTGGGGGTTTGTGCATCATCTCCGTGCGCGACTACGCGACACTCGAGCGTGGCGGTGCTCAGGTCAAGCCCTACGGGGTCCGCGTACATGGGGAAACCCGATATATCCTTTTCCAGGTATGGACGTGGCGCGACTCCCTGTACGACGTGAGCTTCTATATTGTTCATGACGTTGGTGGTAGCGACTGCCATACTGTTGTTCTCCGTTCCACCTACTACGCGATTTCCGTCGCTGACCTTATTCGTCTCATGTATAAGGCTGGCTTTGCCAACGTTCAGCGCATCGACAACGAGTTTTTTCAGCCGCTCATTGTGGGCGTTAGACCGAGTGGGGCCTAACCATGCGGTCAACCGGACGCGCCG
>DASZZK010000006.1:0-5866 GCA_035544975.1 Casimicrobiaceae bacterium
GGAGGCAAAACACTTGGTCGTCGTCCGCGTCGGGTGCTTACGGCCGCCAAATTCGATTGAGCGCTCGAGTGCCCGCGGTGCGATAATCGCGCCTCCCTGCGATCGAGTAAAAACCGTGATGGCCCGCCTTCTGCGCCGCGAAGGAAAGTTCTTCGACTTCTTCAACGAGCACGCCGACCTGGCGATCCTGGCGGCCGCTGAGCTCAAGTTGCTGCTCGAGGACATCGGCGACCTCGAGCTGCGGCGCCGGAACATCGAGCGCTACGAGAAGCAGGCCGACCACATCACGCACCAGACGATCGCGCTGCTGCACAAGACGTTCATCACCCCGCTCGATCGCGACGAGATTCACCAGCTGATCACCGGCATGGACGATATCCTCGATCTCATTGAGGAGGTCGCGCAATGTCTGTTTCTCTACGACGTGCGCGCTGTCACAGGCGAGGCCAGGCGGCTGGCCGAAATCTGTGTCGCATGCATCGCCAAAGTCAAGGAGGCGGTGGCGAAACTCGAATCGATGAACGATGCCGACGCGATCCTGAAAATCTGCGCCGATATCGATCGCCTGGAAACCGAAGCCGACCACGTCATGCACTCGGCGATGGCCAAGCTTTTCCGCGAGGAACCGGACGCCAAGCAGATCATCAAGCTGAAGGAGATCTATCAGCTGCTCGAGTCGGTAACGGACAAGTGCGAGGATGTCGCGAACCTGATCGAAGGCATCGTGCTGGAAAACGCCTAGGCGCACGGGACCGATGGATGCCGCCGGTTTCAGCTTCGGCGCGATCGTGCTTCTGATCGTGATTGCGCTCGCGTTCGATTTTCTGAACGGATTCCACGACGCCGCCAACTCGATTGCGACCATCGTGTCGACGCGGGTGCTGAGGCCGCATTACGCGGTGGCCTGGGCCGCGTTCTTCAACTTCATCGCATTCCTGGTGTTCGGCCTGCATGTCGCGAATACCATCGGAACGGGCGTAATCGTCCCGTCCATCGTCGACCACTACGTAATCCTCGGCGCTCTTATCGGCGCGATCGTCTGGAACGTCGTTACGTGGTATTACGGCATCCCGTCGTCGTCCTCGCACGCGCTGATCGGCGGGCTCGCGGGCGCGGCGGTGGCGAAGGGCGGCTATGCCGCGCTGGTCGGCAAGGGTTTCCTTGTCATCACCCTGGCGATCGTCGCCTCACCGTTGCTCGGATTCCTGCTCGGCATGGGGTTGATGGTCATCGTCGCTCACCTTTTTGCTCGCTCCGCACCGAATCGCATCGATCGCTGGTTTCGCCGGCTGCAGTTCGTTTCGGCGTCGATGTACAGTCTTGGCCACGGCGGCAACGACGCGCAAAAAACCATGGGCATCATCGCCATGGTGCTGTTTTCCTCCGGTATGAGCGGCCCCACGTTCCACGTCCCGTTCTGGGTCGTGCTCAGTTGCCAGGCCGTCATCGCGCTTGGCACGCTTTTCGGCGGATGGCGCATCGTGAAGACCATGGGCATGCGAATCACCAAGCTCAAGCCGGTCGGCGGCTTTTGCGCGGAGACGGGCGGGGCGATTACGCTGTTCATCGCAACCGGATTCGGCATTCCGGTCTCGACGACGCATACCATCACGGGCGCCATCATTGGGGTCGGCGCGACGCGCAAGCTGTCGGCCGTTCGATGGGGAGTGGCCGAGAGAATCGTCTGGGCATGGGTGCTGACCATTCCCTGTTCCGCGTTCCTCGCCGCCGTTGCGTGGTGGCTCTGCCGGTGGATTGGTTGATATCAGGGGAAGCGTAAGGTGTGGGCGCATATCGGGCGCGGCGGCCTGTTCGTGTTCTGGGTCCTGCGGCGCCTGCGGCGAGCCAGCGTCGGACGCATGGCGGCCAGTCTTGCGTTCACGACGCTGCTTGGAATCGTGCCGCTGTTCACGGTCGCGCTCGCCTACGTCGCACGATTTCCGGTGTTCGAACGATGGCTCGATACGCTGGAGCCGTTCCTGGTGAAGTTTCTCTTGCCGGACAGCAGCAGCGCGGTGCGCCACTATCTGGCGGAATTCACCAGCAAGGCCGCCGGCGTCCAGGGCGTGGGAACGGCGTTTCTGATCATCACTGCGGTCCTGCTGGTGGCGCAAGTCGAGCGTGAGATCAACGCCATCTGGGGCATCTATGAAGCGCGCTCGCTGCCGCGCCGGATGGTCGTTTACGCGTTGGGATTCGTGGCCGTTCCGGCAATGATCGGAGGCGCAGTATATCTCACATCGTGGGCGATCGAGCAGTCGATTGCCGCGGTGCCCGGCGTGTCCCAAGCGCTCTCTCTTCTCGTGCAGCCGGCGGAAATCGCGATCGCGACACTTGCCTTGACGATGTTGTACAAGCTCGTTCCGGCACGGCGGGTGCCGATGCGCGATGCGCTGATCGGGGCGTTGCTCGCGGCAACGGCTTTTGAGCTGGCGAAGGTCGGATTCAAGTTCTATATCCGGCAGGTGCCGACCTATCGGATTGTCTACGGAGCGCTCGCGGCTTTGCCGCTTTTTTTGATCTGGATCTATGTTTCGTGGGTCATCCTATTGCTCGGCGCCGCGGTGACGGCGACGCCTGCCGAACGCGGCGGCAAGGCGCGCAATCGCCGGCGTCGCGCGTGACGATTTCGATCGCGTAAGCTCACGCGCGGCTTGCCGAATCGTGGTGGCCACGCTAGAGTCGCGCTTTATCTCAGGCGGAGTCCTTTGACGTGTGGTCGATCATTCAAGCGGCCGGCTGGCCGATCTGGCCGTTGATCTTTGCCTCGGTTATCGCGCTGTCGCTGATCTTCGAGCGCATGTGGTCGTTGCGGCAGAGCATCGTCGCGCCTCCGGGAATGGTCGATCGCGTGCTGGCCGAATTCAAGCACGGCGGCGTCACCCAGGAATTGCTGATGAAAACCGCGCGGCAGGGGCCTCTGGGCCGCGTCCTGGCGGCGGGGCTCGCCAACGTCAAGAGCCCGCGGCCGGTAATGAAGGAAGCGATCGAAGAGGTCGGTCGCATCGTCAGTCACGATCTCGCGCGCTTTCTGACCACGCTTGGCACCATCGCGGCAATGTCACCATTGCTCGGCCTGTTCGGCACCGTCGTCGGCATGATCGAGATCTTCGGGTCGCAGACAGCAGCCGGCTCGAACCCGATTCTGCTCGCGCACGGGATTTCGGTGGCGCTCTACAACACCGCGCTAGGGCTCATCGTTGCCATCCCGAGCATGATCTTCTATCGTCATTTTCGCGCCAAGGTCGACGATCTCATCCTCGAAATGGAACAGCAGGCGATCAAGCTGGTCGAGCTGGCGCACGGCGAGCGTCGCTGACCCGAAAGCGACCGTGAACCTTCGTGGCATGCATCCGCGGGAAGAGCCCGAGATCAATTTCATTCCGTTGATCGACGTGCTGCTCGTCATTCTGATTTTTCTGATGGTCACCACGACCTATCAACGTGTCGCCGAGCTTCAGATCACGCTTCCCGAAGCCGACGCCGAGCAATTGAAGCAGCGTCCGAAGGAAATCAACATCGGCGTCGACGTGCAGGGCCGATACGTGATCGACCGGAACGTTTTCCAGTTCACCACGGTCAACGCGCTCGCCGAAGCCTTGAGCCGGGCTGCGGCCGGCGCCAAGGACGCCGTTGTCATTGTCAACGCCGATGCCAACTCCACTCACCAGTCGGTGATTCATGTGATGGAAGCCGCACGGCTGGCGGGTCTGACTCACATCACATTCGCAACGCAAACCACCGGCAAGTGACGCATCCGTCCAAGAGCAAGACGCGTAGCGTCGCAGCGATTGGTTACGGATGCGTCATCCCCGCGCAAGCGGGGATCCAGGTTTGCTGATAAGCCCATGGATTCCCGCTCAGTTACCAAAATGAGCGGGAATGACGGCAGGGTTTCGTCTCGTTACGATTGCATGAGCCTCTCCGAACGCCTTGTCGTCGCGTGGTACGCACCCCGCTTGACGCTGCTCACCGCGACGTTGGTCCCGCTCAGTGTCGTCTTCCGGAGCGCGGTCGCGCTGCGGCGGGCGCTCTATCGCAGCGGCATGTTGCGTTCGGAACGGCTGCCGGTGCCGATTGTCGTCGTCGGCAATCTTACCGTCGGCGGTAGCGGCAAGACGCCCTTCACGATTGCGCTCGCGCGCGCTCTGGTCGAGCGCGGCTGGCGGCCGGGCATTGTCAGCCGCGGCTACGGAGGCGAGACTCGTTCGCCACGCGCGGTGGAGGCGGGCTCGACGCCTGACCAAGTGGGCGACGAGCCGGTCTTGCTTGCCCGGACAGGACTCCCCGTCTGGGTCGGGCGCGACCGTCCCGCGGCGGCGCGCGCGCTCCTTGCCGCGCATCGGGAATGCAATGTCGTCATCGCCGACGACGGTTTGCAGCACTACGCGATGGCGCGCACGGTCGAGATCGCGGTCGTCGACGCGAGCCGCGGCCTCGGCAACGGTTTCATGCTGCCTGCGGGTCCGTTGCGGGAGCCCGCGACGCGTCTCGACGAGGTCGACGCGGTGGTGCGCCTCATGAATACCCCTGGATCTCCTGCCACGCGAATCTCCGCGCGACAATCAACGATGGCGTTTGTCGGCGACTCGTTCGTGCGCGTCGATGCACCCGCGATCGTTGCCGCCGCGGCGTCGTTTCGCAGAGCGGGAGTGCATGCGATCGCCGGCATCGGCAATCCGCAACGATTTTTCGAGCATTTGCGATCGTTGAGGATCGACGCAACGTGTCATGTCTTTCCGGACCATCATCGATTCACGCCGGCGGATCTCGCGTTTGCCGAAGCGAGCGCCATCCTGATGACAGAGAAAGATGCGGTAAAATGCGTGGCGTTCGCGGATGACCGCTGCTGGACCTTGCCTGTCCGCGCGGCCATCGACGCTTCATTGGTAACGCTCATCGAGGGAAGGCTCCGTGGATTCCAAACTGCTTGAGATGCTGGTCTGTCCGGTGACCAAGGGACCGCTGGTTTACGATCGACAGCGGCAGGAGCTCGTGTCCAAATCGGCGCGCCTCGCTTACCCGATTCGCGATGGCATTCCCGTCATGCTCGAGGAAGAAGCGCGCAGGCTGGAACCCGCAGAGTACGAGTCAGCGGGCAAGTGAGCCACGCCGGGAAGAGGCGCGGTCGCGTCCGCGCCGCGCGAGCGCGGGGGCCATCCTCGGTCGCGCGCTGCACCAGCAGCCGGCGCTGTTTTTGGCGCTGAGATGTTTACGGTCCTGATCCCGGCACGCTACGCGTCGACGCGTCTCCCGGGCAAGCCGCTGCTGGATATCGCCGGCAAGCCGATGGTCGTGCGCGTTGCCGAGCGCGCGCGTGCCAGCGGTGCGGCGCGCGTCGTCGTCGCCACCGACGACGAGCGCATCCGGGCGGCGGTTGCCGATCACGGCATCGATGTGTTGATGACCCGAAGCTCGCATCCGACCGGGACCGATCGCCTCGCGGAAGCCGCGGCGCAGCTAGGGCTCGACGGCAAGGCCATCGTCGTCAACGTTCAGGGCGACGAGCCGCTGCTCGAGCCGGACCTGATCCACACCGTTGCCGACACGCTTACCGCGCATGCCGACGCGTCGATCGCAACCGCATGTCACCTGATCGACGATCCGGCGGAGGCATTCAACCCCAACGTGGTCAAGGTCGTGCTTAACCGCGACGGTTATGCGCTGTACTTCAGCCGGGCGACAATACCGTGGGCGCGCGACGATTTCGCCGCGACCGCGAAAAAAATACCGCTCGGCCTGCCCTTGTATCGCCACTATGGCCTCTACGCCTACCGCGTGAGCTTTCTGCGCCACTACCCGTCGCTTTCGCCGGCGCCGATCGAGCGTTTCGAGGCGTTGGAGCAGTTGCGCGCGCTTTGGCACG
>DASZZK010000007.1:0-7467 GCA_035544975.1 Casimicrobiaceae bacterium
TTGAGCTTGGCGTCGAGCGTAAAGATGGTGATGGGTGTCAGACCGTGACGCTGGCCGATCTCCCAATCGTTGACGTCGTGCGCCGGTGTGATCTTTACCGCGCCCGTGCCGAATGCCCTATCGACGTAGGCGTCCGCGATCACAGGAATGCGGCGTCCGGTCAGCGGCAGCGCGACCTCCTTGCCGACCAGGTGCGCGTATCGCGCGTCCTCGGGATTCACCGCCACCGCGACGTCTCCCAGCATCGTCTCAGGCCGCGTCGTGGCGACGGTCAAGTCGCCGCTTCCATCCGCCAACGGATACCGGATCTCCCATAGCGTGCCGGTCTCCTCTTCGCTTTCCACTTCGAGGTCGGACACGGCTGTGCCGAGTTTCGGATCCCAGTTAACGAGCCGCGTGCCGCGATAGATCAGCCCATCCTCGTAGAGGCGGACAAATGTCTCGATGACCGCGTTGGAAAGTCCCGCGTCCATGGTGAAGCGCTCGCGTGACCAGTCGCATGACGAGCCGAGCCTGCGCATCTGATGGGTGATGGTCGAGCCGGACTCCTCCTTCCACGCCCACACGCGCTCGACGAATTGCTCACGTCCCAGCTCGAGCCGCGATTTCCCTTCCGCCTTGAGCTGGTTTTCGACGACAATCTGCGTCGCGATCCCGGCGTGATCGGTTCCGACCTGCCACAAGGTATTGTCGCCCTGCATGCGGTGATACCGGATCAGCACGTCCATCAGCGTGTGCTGAAAGGCATGCCCCATGTGCAAGGTTCCGGTGACGTTGGGCGGCGGCAGCTGAATGCAGAACGCCGGCACGCCGCTTTTCATCGATGGCTTGAAAAGGCCGCGCGATTCCCAGAAGGGGTACCACATCGCCTCGATGGCGGAGGGTTCAAAACTCTTGTCGAGCTCCATCGGCGGTGGTGGAAGCGTAGCGTGCAAAAGCGAACGATTATAGCGGAACGAGCGTGCGCGCCGACGCCCGCCGTCGCCCAGGCGCGTTCGCAAAGGTGCCGACTCTCGTCAGATATCGCGCCCGATCGCGCGCGCAATCGCACCCAGCCGTCCCATCAACGTCGCAAACTCCGCCGGCGTCAGCGCCTGATCGGCATCGCACAGAGCCTCGCAGGGATTGGGATGGATCTCGATGAGCAGACCGTCAGCGCCGGCGGCGACCGCGGCGCAGCTAAGCGCGGGAACCATCCACGCCTTGCCGCCGGCATGCGAGGGATCGACGATGACCGGCAGATGCGTCTCGCGTTTGAGGACCGGAATCGCCGTGACGTCGAGAACGTTGCGGTACGCGGTCTCGAAGGTGCGTATGCCGCGCTCGCAGAAAATGATGTTGTGATTGCCGCCGGCGGCAATGTACTCGGCGGCCATCAGCCATTCGTTGATCGTCGCCGACATGCCGCGTTTGAGGATGACCGGCTTCTTGATTCGCCCCACCTCTTTCAGCAGGTCGAAATTCTGCATGTTCCGGGTACCGATCTGGATGACGTCGACGTCGTACTGAAGGAACGTCTCGAGCATTCGCACATCCATGAGCTCGGTGACGATCGGCAGTCCGTGCGCATCGGCCGAGGAGCGCAGCATTTCGAGCCCCTCGACACCCTTTCCCTGAAACGCGTAAGGGCTCGTCCGCGGCTTGAATGCGCCGCCACGCATCAGCCGCGCGCCGCCGGCTTTCGCGCCAGCCGCGGCCGCCTCCATCTGCGGAAGCGTCTCCACCGAGCAGGGGCCGGCGATGACCTGCACGGTGCTGCCCCCGATCGGGATGCCGGCCACATCGATGATCGTGTTCTCCTTGTGCCACTCGCGGGCAACCATCTTGTACTGCTTGACGATGTGCATCGACTTTTCGACGCCGGGCATCGGATCGAACATTTCCGGTTCGAGCGCGCGCTCGTCACCGACCGCGCCGATCAGCGTCCGCTCGGTTCCGCGCGAGACATGTACCTGCAGGCCGTGCGCCCGGATCTTCGCTTCCACCGCCTCGATCTGGTCCGCCCCTGCATCGGGTTGCATAACGATGATCATGATTCGTCTCCTGGAAAAAAATCGGGCGGCCCCTGGGCCGCCCGATCCTTGCTGAAATTCCTGTGAAGATTGTTCAGTGAGCTATCGGTGAGAGCGGCCCTCGGCAGTCATGCCGAAATAGAAACCGTAGGTGTAGACGTAACCATAGCGCGCCAATACCCCGGTTCCGCAACGGCATCTCGTCCGCGCTGAGCACATTTTCATGAGTTCAGTCTATCACGAACTTCAGATCCTTCCTCAACGCACTGACGATCGTTTCTCGTTCAGTGCTGGTCGCGTTTCCACTGAGCGATCTCACGCTCGATGGCTTCGGAGACGTAGGTGCGCAACAGCCGGCCGACGTGTTCGGTGATGGCGCCGACCAACTCGGTGCTCGCGCGCTCGACGATCGGCTCCAGATGCCGCGCCAGCTGCTCCTTGAGGCCGGTGTCGGTGAACAAATCCAGCCGCTGCAGGACTTGCATGGAAATCTGCTCGGCCAGCGCGCGCCAAAGCTCCTGGTCGGCCGCCCCGGGCGCGCGCTCCGCCGTCGCTTGCGTGATCGTCGGGGGCATGCTCGGCGGCGACGGTTCCGTGGGCGCGGATGTCTGTTCACGCGCCTGCGAACCCGCGGGCGGCGGCGTGGCAGCCGATCCGGCAGCCTTGAGCGTCATCGGCGGCACCACCGCCAGCGTGTCGGGCGCGCGGCCGGTAATGCTGTGCGTCGCCGGATCGATGGTGTCCATCACCAGCCAATCCGACGGGTCGCCTTCCATGATCGCGGCACGCGGTACCGGCCGCTCCGGCAACGGCTCGAATTCGATCACGACTTCTTCCACCGCCTCAGTGAGCAGCGGCACATCCGTGTGCTCCAACGTTGCGGGCGGCGCAACCACCGCCAATGCCGACGCGGCAATAGGTGCGGCTAAGGGGGCGATCCCAACCGCATCGGTGAGCAGCGGAATGTCGCTGTCGCCGCGGCTCCGGTTTTTGCGCATCAACGCGTCGGCCTGCTCCAGCAGTTCGCGTGCGCTCGGCATCAACCATGTCCGGACAGGTTGTGCGTGCGCAAGTCGTAACCGCGCTCGCGATAGAACCGGAAACGCTCGCGCGCGGCTGCGGCGCCGTCGACGCTGACGATTTCGGCCAGACGCTCGAAGCGCGAAAAGAAAGGCGGCGGAGACTCGTGCAAATTGATCAGCACCGCGGCCGGACCCTGGTGCTCCAGGGCGTGGTCGATCCACACGGGAGTCTGCGACGCGAGAGGGCTGGCCACACGACAATGCGGCAAAAAGCCGGTAGCGGGCTGCAGCCAGAGCAGGCGGTCGAGGGCGTCGGTGGTCACCGAATCCGGCGTCAGGACCCGGACGTGGCCATGCCGCGCGAGCGCCTTGGCAACAAGCTTCCCGGCAACCGCAAGAGGATCGGCCACGTGGGTGTAAAAATCGATCGAGGTCATGTCCACAGTCCCGGCAGGCGATGCGCGTCGTCAGCCGGGGGACTCCTGCGCCAGCAGCCAGGTCGTCAGCAACGGAACCGGCCGGCCTGTCGCGCCCTTCTCCTTGCCTTCATTCCACGCCACGCCAGCGATATCCACGTGCGCCCAGTCGTATTTCTTGGCGAACTTCGACAGGAAGCACGCCGCGGTGATGCTGCTGCCCGCTCGCCCGGCGATGTTGGCGAAATCGGCGAAGTTGCTGGCGAGTCCCTCGTGGTAATCGTCCCAGAGCGGCATCTGCCAGCTGCGGTCGAACGATTCCTCGCCGGCGTTGAGCAGTGCGCGTGCGAGGCTATCGCTGTTGCTGAACATGCCACTCGCGATGTGACCCAGGGCGATAACCATGGCGCCGGTCAGCGTGGCGATGTCGACGACCGCCGCCGGTTCGTAGCGCTCGGCATAGGTGAGCGCATCGCACAGAATCAGACGTCCCTCGGCATCGGTGTTCAGCACTTCGATCGTCTGCCCCGACATGCTCTTGACGATATCGCCGGGCTTGGTGGCGCGCCCGTTCGGCATGTTCTCGCAGGTCGGAACCAGACCGATAACGTTGATCTTGGCTTTGAGCTCCCCGATCGCGCAAAGTGCGCCCAAGACGCTCGCCGCGCCGCACATGTCGAATTTCATCTGGTCCATGTCGAGACCGGGCTTGAGCGAAATCCCGCCGCTATCGAAGGTAATTCCCTTACCGACCAGGACAAAGGGTTTCTGCTTCTTCCCCGCGCCCCAATACTCGAGCACGATGAACTTCGGCGGCTGATCGCTGCCATTGGTCACCGAAAGGAATGAGCCCATTTTGAGCTCCTCGAGCTTTTCCCGGTCCAAAACCTCACATTTGAACCCGAGCTCCTGGGCCAGGGCCTGCGCGCGCTCGGCAAGATGGGTGGGGGTGCAGATGTTGCCGGGAAGGTTGCCCAAGTCCCTTGCCAGATCCATGCCGTGGGCAATGGCGAGGCCGCGCGCTGCCGCCGCCTCGCCGGAGGTAAGGTCGCTGCGTTGAGGCACCGACAAGGTGAGTTTGCGCAACGGCCGGCGAACTTCCGCCGGCTGGCTTTTCATCTGATCGAACCGGTATACCGCCTCCATGGCCACGACCACCGCGTGCTCGACCCGCCACGCGACCTCGCGGCGCTTGACCTTTTCCTCGGTAAGGTAGACGACCGCTTCGTAGGAACCAGTCTCGTTTAAAAGGCGCACCGCGGCGCGGATCGCGCTGCGAAACTCGCGCTCGCGAAAATCGCGCTCCTTGCCCAATCCCACCAGCAGGACGCGGTCGGCAAGCGTTCCCTTGACGTTGTGGAGCAAGAGCGTGCTGCCGAGCTTCCCTTCCATATCGCCGCGACGGATGATTTCGCTGATATAGCCGCCGGAGGCGCGGTCGATCAAATCCGCGGAGAGGCTGGGCTTGCGGTTGTCGAAGACACCGACGACCACGCAGGCGCTGCGCTGCTTCTCTGGGCTGCCGCTTTTTATGGTAAATTCCATCGCCGTTTCCCGAATCGAAAAATTTGCCTTTTGGCGGTACGAACCGCATTATCGGCAAATCAGCCCAAAAAAGTCAAAATATTTCCGTCGTCATGGTGTTCCGCCGTAGCTTGGTGCGAGAGCTGACCGCAACCGCAATCGCGTTGTTTCTGGTTCTGCTGGGTATCCTGTTCACCAACCTGGTATTGCGTCTGCTGGCCCGGGCGGCGGGTGGAACCATGGCTCCGGAGGGCATTCTGGCCCTTTTGGGATTCAACGCCCTCTTCTACTTCAACATCCTGCTCTCGGTCGCGCTTTTTCTGACTGTACTGCTCACATTGTCGCGGTGGTATCGCGACAGCGAGATGATCGTCTGGTTGACCTCGGGTCAAAGCCTGACGGCGTGGCTGAAGCCCATCCTCTGGTTCGCGAGCCCGTTCCTCATTGCAATCGCCGTGCTCTCGCTCTGGCTGTCGCCGTGGGCGGAACAGCGCCGGCTCGAGTACGAACGCCAGCTCGAGTCGCGCGAGGAGCTGTCGCTTCTGGCGCCCGGGCTGTTCAAGGAGTTCAAGCGGGCGAAGCTGGTCGTGTTCATCGAAAGCATCAATTCCTTCGACGGAACGATCCGCAATATTTTTCTGCATTCGATCGACAGCGAGAAGGACGCCACCACCGTTGCGCGTTCCGGCCGGATCGAAGATAAGCCCAACGGCGACCGCTTTATCGTGCTCGAGGACGGACGTCGCTACGAAGGCAAAGCGGGCACCGCCGATTTTCGCAGCGCGGAGTTCGGCCACCTCGGCCGCAGAATCGAACCGGCGGAGGCCCGCGCGCTGCCCGCATCGCTCAGGGCAGTTCCTACCGCTCTGCTGATCCTCGGCGCCGGTGCGACCGAGCGGGCCGAGCTTTTCTGGCGGATCTCGGTACCGATCAGCGCCTTCCTGCTGGTGCTGCTGGCCATCCCCCTTTCCTACGTCAATCCGCGGATGGGCCGATCATTCAACCTCTTCGCGGCCTTGTTTGCGTACATGCTCTACTTCAACTGCCTGAACATCGTGCAGAGCTTCGTCGCTCAGGGCCGATTGTCGTTCGTGACGGGCCTTTTGTTGATTCACACCATTGCCGCGAGCGTGGTCGTCGCGCTGTTTCACCGGCGGCAATCGGTTTTCGGATGGTTTTCGCGTCGGCAGCCGGCATGAAGACGCTCAATCGCTACATCGGACGGGAAGTTCTTTACGCGACGCTGCTGATTTTTGTCGCGCTGCTGATGCTCTTTGCGTTGTTCGACCTCATTCACGAGCTCGGGAACGTCGGCAAGGACGGATACACGCTTGGCCGGGGGCTGCTTTTCGTGGGCCTGAGCCTGCCGGGCCACGTCTACGAGCTGATGCCAACGGCGGCACTGATCGGGACGCTTTTTGCGATCGCTCAGCTGGTCGGCAATTCGGAATACACGGTCATGCGCACTTCAGGCGCGTCGCTGACGCAGATTACCGCCGCCATACTGCGCGTCGGCATCCCGCTGGCGATCGCGACTTTTCTTGCCGGTGAATTCTTCGCTCCGCCCGCGGAGCGGTTGGCGCAACAGGTGCGCATGCAGGCCCAGGATCAGGCCACACGCATCGTGGCACAGCAATTCCAGTCGGGATTCTGGTTCCGGCAGCAGCTGCCGCTGTCGACCTTCGTCAACATCAAGAGCGTCGTGGACGATTCCGGCGGCGCCAAACTTATCGGCATACGGGTATACGAGTTCGATTCCGACCTGCGCCTGAAAGCGCTCCGGGTCGCTGACACGGGGACCTTCGTCGACGACGGGCGGTGGCTGCTCAAGAACGTGCAAACGACCGAGCTGTCCCCGGCAGGCGCGAAGCTCACCCTCGCCGACGAATTCACCTGGGAAACGGTGCTCAAACCCTCGATTCTGACCGTTTACCAGGTCGCGCCGGAGAAACTGGAAATGACCTCGCTCTACGACAACATACGCGTGCTCGGGAACAACCAGCAGAAGACCTCGCGCTTTGAAATCGCCCTCTGGAACAAGGTCTTCTACCCCGCGGCAGTGCTGGTGATGATGGTTCTGGCGCTTCCCTTCGCCTATTTCCAGCGGCGCGCGGGAGGGGTGGGCTTCCGCATTTTCGCCGGCACGATGCTCGGACTGGTGTTCTTTCTCCTTGGCCGCCTCTTCTCCTATCTGGGCGTGATCAACGATTGGCCCCCCTTGTTTTCGGCCGCATTCCCGGTCGCGGCGTTCGTCGTCTTTGCAGCTGGAATGCTGTGGTGGCTGGAGCGGCGCTGACGACGGTCGATGCGCGCTGGAGCCGCTGCTAGAAGCAATCCGGCTCGAATCTCTCTGAAACGACTTAAACGAAAATCCCCGCCTGGGCGGGGATTTCTTTTGCTGCCGCACCGGCGGCTCGCGCGACTATCCGTGTCGACGCGCGCTTATGCCGGCGTGAGTATGCTGACGAAGGTGCGCTTTTCGGACCCCTTGAC
>DASZZK010000008.1:0-3077 GCA_035544975.1 Casimicrobiaceae bacterium
ACTCCCGGGGCAAGGTGAAATAGGCGGCGAAATCCTCTCCCTCCCTGGGCCATGACACCTTCACTGTGTCGCCCACGCCTGGCTGCAGCAAAAGCACGTTGCACCGCTCGCTCACCATCTCGATCAGATCGTCAACGTGCCGACGGACGCCCCCGCCCCATCCGTGGACGATGAAAAGCAAAAGCTGTCGGGGAGACTCCGCCAGTCGCAGAAGATCCACACGACGCCGAAAGGTCCGCGCCGGATCGCGCGCGGCAAACTCCGCGCGTTGCGTCGGGTAATGCGGATAGAGCTTGTCCAAGGCTTTCTCGGCGCGCGCCGCCAGGTCTTGCGCTTCGGAGGATCCGAATGCGGTCGCGCCCCGGTGCCATACGTATACATCGGCGGCGAGCACGTGCCGGAATCCGGCGCCGGAGGCGCGCAGGCAAAAATCCTGCTCGACGCCGTAATCGCCGCCCAGAGGACCACCGTCGAACGGCCCCACCGCGTCGAGACACGCGCGGCGAAAGAACACGCACGGGCCGCGCCCAAGCGGCGTTGTTACCGAGGAGCCCGCATTGGCACGGCGGAACAGGAGATCCATCGAGCTCAGCGTGTGCCCTGCCGGCATCGCGTTCTTGACACCGGTGCGCGGGTAAGCTGCGATGCCGCCGTAGTTGGTGAACGGAACGACGGTGCCGATGTCGCGCGCGGCGGAAACGGGAGCAACAAGCCGATCGAGCCAGTCGCTGGCGACTTCGGCGTCGCTGTCAAGTACGACGACGTCGCGTTCGGGATGAAGCGCGATCGCGCGGTTGACTGCCGCAGCAAAACCCTGGCACAGCGGCTGCTCGATCAAAGTCAGGCGCGAACGCTCAGCGTGTTCCCGCAGCCAACGAACAAGCTCGGGTTCCGGGCAGGCATCGTTGACCACGATCAGCTCGAACGGCGTCCGCTGCTTGATCGACGATGCAGTGGACGATGCAATGGACGATGCAGTGGACAATACGCTTTCGATGCAACGCTGCGTCGCCTCGACACCGCGGTAAACCGGAACGATGACGTCGATCGTCGTCATCCGCTGCTTCCGCCGAACAAGCGTCTGACGCCCCCGAGCACCGAACTGCCAAACTCACCGCACGCCACGTCGAGCACCCGCTTTCCCGCGGCGGGGGAGACCGCGACGCAATAGGAGTGACGACACCCATGACGGTTCGCACCCCCGGCCTCGGGGGTGAAGCGTTCACCGTTGAATGGTAGAGAGGCGGTCAATGAGCGGCGAGCCCGGCGCCGGCGTGGCCGGCGAACCGGGTGTCATCAGGCGCGGCGGCAACGTGGCATTTTACGCCGGCCCGCCGGCCGGTCCAAGCTAGGCGACCTCGATCAACACCGGCTGGTGATCGGACGCCTGCGTTTTTTGATCGACGCGTACGTCCCGGATTCGCGGCACGAGGTCGGCCGACACGAAGATGAAATCGCAATGCAGCTCCGGCTCGCCGGGCTGCTCCTTCTCGTAGATCTTGAAGGTCGCCGGGTGGGGCCGGCCGGGCTGCGCCGCCTCCCACGCATCGACAAGTGCAGGCGTCCCGTCCGCAAACGTTTCGCACATCCGCGCGTGCAGGACATCGTCGGGCTCGAGGTTGAAGTCGCCGGTGATGATGGTGCCGGCGGGACGCACCAGGGTGTGAAAGGGCCCACCGGTGGTATCGACAATGCTTCCGGGTCCGGCGTGGCCGCTGCCTTCGGAATAAATACGGCGCAGCGCATCGACCTGGGCGGTGCGCTTCTTGATGCCGTAGTACTCGAGATGGGTGGTAATGACGCGCACCGCACCGTGCTCCGCCGAAACGACCGCCTCCAGCGCGATTCGCGGCATCCCATTGATGCCGGCCTCGACGGGGTACGGAAGCAGGTGACGAAAGACCTGGCCGACGGGAAGCCGCGACAACACCATGTTGCCGAAATGCCGACGGCCGCCATCGTCCCCCGGCACGTCCACCGCCACGCCCGGCACCGGCACATAGCCGGGAAGGAGCCGCGCGAGCTCGGCAAACTGGTTTTCGCCGCGACTGCCAGCAAGCCGCGGATGGGGATAGTTGTTGGCGATCTCCTGCAGACAGAGGACGTCGAAGTCGGCGATCGCCTTTGCATGCCGCACGATGCGGGCCGGATCGACTTTGCCGTCGACGCCGCGGCACCATTGGACGTTCCAGGTGATGAGCTTCACTTGATGCCCGCGCGCATGAACGATTGCACGAATTGTCTCTGAAAAAGCAGGAATGCGATCAGCAGCGGTGCGCTGGTCAGCAAGGTGGCCGCGGTGATGATCGACCAGTCGATGCCCTGGTCGGTGGCGGAGAAAACCTGCAGGCCCACGGTCAAGGGCCGCGATTCGACCGAGTTGGTGATGATCAATGGCCAGAGAAAGTTGTTCCAGTGAAAGCTGACGCTGACCAGCGCATAGGCCAGATAGACCGGGCGCGCCAGCGGAACGTAGACTTTCCACAAAACCTGAAGCGGCGTACAGCCCTCGACGCGCGCCGCCTCGTCGAGCTCCTTGGGCACGGTCTTGAATGTCTGCCGCAGGAGAAAGATGCCGAAGGCGCTCGCCATGTACGGCAACCCGATGGCGACGATGGTATCGCGCAGGCCCAGCGCGCCCATGGTGCGGTAATTTTCGACGATCAGCACATCCGGCATGACCATCAGTTGCAGCAGAACCAGCGCGAAAAGGAGGTTGCGGCCGGGAAACACGAACCGCGCGAACGCGTACGCGGCCAGCGTGCACAGCACGAGCTGCGCTGCCAGAATCATCGCGCACAGCAGAACGGTGTTGAGAAAATAGCGCGCGAACGGCGCCGCCGCCCACGCGCGGGCGAAGTTGTCGAGCGTCAGCGGGGCCGTCGGGACGAAATGCGTCGAGTACTCGCCAGGATGGAACGCGGTCCATATCGCGTAGGCCAGCGGCAGAATCCACAACGCACCGAGAAGCCACGCGCCGGCCGTTTCCAGACCGCGGCCTGCATGGACCGCAGGCGACGAATGGGCAATGCTCACTGGTAATGCACCTTCCGCTCCAGAAACCAGAACTGAAGCAG
>DASZZK010000009.1:0-3919 GCA_035544975.1 Casimicrobiaceae bacterium
TGCCGAGACTCTGCACCTTAGCCAACCCGCGCTGTCGGGACAAATCAAGGCTCTCGAGGAAAACCTGGGCGTGACGCTGTTCGAGCGCTCCTCATCGGGCATGTCGCTCACGACTTCGGGGCGGCTGCTGCTGGAGGACGCGCAACGCGTGATCGAGGCGGTGCAGCAGCTTAAGCACGCTGCGCAACGCCTCCGTGGCCGGACGACAGGCACGATCAAGATCGGCACGGTGCTGGATCCATCCATACTGCAAGTGGGCGAACTGCTTTCTCTCGCCTTCGAGCGCCATCCGCAACTCGAGCTCGAGCTGCACCAGGTTCTTTCCAGCGATGCGCTGGTCGGTGTACGCAACGGCACCCTCGACGCGAGCTTCTACTTCGGGCGCCGACCCGAAGTCGACCTGGATGCTGTTGCCCTGCGTGAAATTACCTACCGCGTGGCGATCCCCATCGACTGGGCCGACGAGCTCACGACCGCGCCGTGGGAGGTCGTCGCCGAACGGCCGTGGATCATCACCCCTGAGCACAGCTCGCATCGCAGCCTGGTCATGGAACTTTTCCACGATCGTTCTGCGCTGCCGGCAAGACTCATCGAGGCCGACAATGAGCCGGTGATCATCAATCTGGTCGAGTCGCAGGTCGGCGTAAGCCTGGTGCGCGAGGAGCTTGTTTCGGCATCCGCCAAAGCCGGGCGCGTTGCGATCTGGCCGGGCGCGAGCGCCATCACCAAGCTCTGGCTGGTCTACGATGCCAAACGAAACGCCGATCCGCTGTTGCAAGCGCTGCTGGAGGTGCTCTACAAGATCTGGCCCGGCTCGGAGAAAGTCGAGGGGTCCGCGCCGGATGGCGCATAGCTGTTGCGCGGGCTGTTTCCGGGCAGCGGAAAGACCGAACAACGAAATGGCCCGCCTTTCATTGCGATTGAGTGAACGTGCCGCGCGGCTCAGCGTTCGTGGGCGTTTGCTGCTGCGCGTGCTGGCGCTGGGACTGCCTTTTCTCGCTTATATCGCCATCGACGCCGCCGGCGAGGCGCGCGCGGATCGCGAGTTTGCCAAGGAGCGCAGCCTCGCGGTCGCCCGCGAGATTACTCCGGCATCCTGCGACGGCGTGGAATCATGACTCTCGTCGGCGTTGGAGGCGCAGCCGGCGGAGGGCGATACAGCGCGTAGAACTGGCGCACCAGCTTGACGTATTCCTGCGTTTCCGGAAAAGGCGGAATGCTTTGCTTGTAATGGCGTACCGTCTGCTCGCCGGCGTTGTACGCCGCCAGCGCGAGGCTCAAGTCGTTGGCGAAGAGTGCCAGGAGATCGCGCAGATAGCGCGTGCCGATCGAAAGGTTGATGGCTGGATCGAGCAGCTTTTGCTCGGCCGAGCGAACCTTGTCTGCGACGATACCGTAACGAGCGCCGGTATCCGGAGTGAGCTGCATGAGCCCTAGCGCGCCCTTGGGCGAGACCGCGGCCGGCTCGAATGCGGATTCGACGGCGATCATCGCCTTGACCAGCGCGGGGTCGACATGATGCAGCTTTGCGTTTCGCTCGATCAGCGGCGCGAATTTCGCGACATTCGGATGCTTGGTCACGTACTGATACATCCGCGAGTGGGAGAAATCCTCGCTTGCCGAAGGAGCCGCTTTGGCTCGTGCGGCCACATCCAGATTGGTCTCGCCCCTGAAAAAAAGTTGATAACGCTCGTCAATTTTTTCGGTCGCGAAGTGCGCCCCACCTTGTTCGTCGAGGTAGCCCCAGAGGTCGGCGCGGGCGCTTCCCGCGAACACCGCCAAGCCGACCGCGATCAGACACGCAATCGACGGCCCGCTGAGCTGCCACGGCAGCTTTCTGCTACGCTGATGCGAGCGCTCTACGTAGACGGGGTACCCGCTAGATCCGGCATGCGACTCGGATTGATGCGGCATGGAACCTCTTGGCGCATGGCTGCGACTAAGGCATAGATACATTATTCCACGCTACTATGCCGATTCCATCATGGTGATGCTCCACATGCTGCGCGTCCTGATCCTGGCCTTGTCCCTGGGCGTCCCGCTCGCGCTGGCGCAAGCACCGTTGCGAGCCGATCCGCAGGCAGCGAGTGACATCGTCGTGCACGTGAAGAAAAACGGCGCGACGATCATCGTTGACGTCGAGATGGCGGTGCAGGTGCCGCCGCTGGCGGCATGGGATGTGTTGACCGACTACGATCACATGGCGCAATTCGTCACCAACGTGCAGTCGAGCAAGATCACCGATCGAAACGGCAACACACTTGTCGTCGCCCAGAAAAGCGGCACCTCGTTCGGGCTCCTGAAATTCTCGTTCGACAACGTTCGTGAAGTCGAGCTGGTCCCGCACAGCGAAGTCCGCTCGAAATTGATCAGCGGCGATATGAAGGCTTCGGCATTCACGACCCGCATCATGAGCGACGGCGGCGGCGGAGCGCGCGTCTTCAATCACGGCGAATTCGTGCCCACGATGTGGGTCCCGCCGGTGATCGGAACCGCCTTCCTGGAAGCGGAGACCCGCAGGCAGTTTCACGAATTGCGAAACGAAATGATGCGTCGAACCATGACGCCCAAGGCTGCGATGCCGGCGGTTCAGTGATCGGCGCTGGCCCGTTGGCCCGCGGCGCTACAAACCCAGCCAGGCGATCGCCTTCTGCTCGTCGTCGCGCGAAGGCTCGACGAATCCCTTGTAGCCCAAGATCGCGAGCGCGCTTCGGCCCGCATCGCTGTGCGCGAGACCCAACAAAACGCCGCGAATCTGTTGCTCGTCGTCGGCCGAGAGCTTGGTCGACGCGATCATCTGTTTGATTGCCACGGGACGCGAAGACAAAAGCACCTTGCCACCCTTTTGCGTCCACGCCTGCACCACCGCTTTGGCCGCGGTAGCGCCCGCGTCGGCGAATCCGTATTCAACGTAGAAAGGCACCGCATCCTGATATCGGGTGGTGATGATCTTGATGTCGGCGGCGCCGAGCTTCTGGTCGCGCAGCATGGCACGCAGCATGGCCGCGGTAATGGAATCGGGATCGGGGCTTACGACGGTGAATCCGCGGAGATCCTCGAGGCGGGTGAAGGGCCGGTCCTTGTTCATCAGCATCGAGACCGCGTAATCGGTATAGCCAGCCGTCCAGGCGACCGACTTGTATTGGCCGGATTTGATCGCTGCCAGCGATACGTGCGCCGGGTGGATGAAAGCGAGGTCGTACTCCTGGCGCGCAAGACCCGCGCGCACATCGTTATAGGGACTGACGATGACGATGCGCACCGGCCGCTTGAGCGCCTTGGCAAGCAGGTCGGTGAGAGGCTGGAAGCGGGACGCAATTTCCTTGTTGGTCTGGTAATAGGTGACGCCCTCGGTGACGGAGAAGACGAGGTCGGCGGCCGCAGCCCATGGCGTGGCCAAGGCAAGCCATATCGCGACGGCGGCGCTGAGCAAGGATCGGATCATGCTTGCTGGGTTTTCTGGCGAGAGCAACGCTGGCGCGAGTCGGCGCCGGGCTTCGCTTATGAGGGCGGATAACCGCGCCGCGACGCGATTTTTCCATGGGCTTCGTGTTCGCGCAGCATAACACACGGTCAGCTGCTTTTTCGGGGACGAGGCAGCGGGGTTCGCAAGCTGAATTCAACGCAATGTGTTTGTCCAAGAAAGGTCCCTCGCCTCCCCGTCTGCTGCGGCGCACAAACCAGACGTTTGCCGATTGCGATATTCTGGCGCGCCGATCGAGCCAGGTGTAGCTGCTCGGTCACATCCGCGTCATACTTGAAAGCGTAAGTTTTCCGCCGACTTCTCATCCGTACATGACGCCCTACCTGTCGATCGAAGCGTTGACCGTGTCCTATGGCGCGACGCGCGTGCTCGACCAGGTGAGCTTAGGCGTGCAGCGCGGCGAGATGATCGCGCTGCTCGGCAGCTCGGGCTGCG
>DASZZK010000010.1:0-6780 GCA_035544975.1 Casimicrobiaceae bacterium
CCGGCGCATCCACCGAAGAGTTGCGACCCCGCGCCGCTGCGATCATGCGCCAGATCGAAGGTCATCGCGTGCGCGAGCCCGGCGACGATGACGAGTAGCACGATCAAAAAACCGCCGACCGTCTGTCGGCTGTGGCGCTACTGTTGCGGAATAGCTTGGGTCGCAGGTTGGGTTGACCTCCTCCTAAATGGTACAGCCTCGCCCCGGCAGCAATGCCGGGGCTTTTTTTCGCTCGCTCGGTCAGAATCTAGCTACGCCCGTTAGAACATGTGCTGGCCGCCGTTGATGGCGATGTTGGCGCCGGTGACGAACGCGGCTTCCTCGGACGTGAGATAGGCAACCAGGCCCGCGACTTCGTCGGGCTTGCCGAGGCGTCCGCCCGGAATCTGCGGCACTATCTTCGAATCCAGCACTTCCTGCGGAATCGCCATGACCATCTTGGTGCCGATGTAGCCGGGAGAGATGGTGTTCACGGTCACGCCCTTTTTGGCGACCTCGAGCGCCAGCGCCTTGGTGAAGCCGTGCATCCCCGCCTTGGCGGCCGAGTAGTTGGTCTGCCCGAACGCTCCCTTCTGGCCGTTGACGGAAGAAATGTTGATGATCCGCCCCCATCCCCGATCGACCATGCCGTCGCACACCTGCTTGGTCATGTTGAAGCAGGAATCGAGATTGGTTCGGATCACCGCGTCCCAGTTGGCCTTGTCCATTTTCTTGAAGGTCATGTCGCGCGTGATGCCGGCGTTGTTGACCAGCACATCGACCGCGCCGACGTCCTTCGCCACCTGCGCAACGCAGGCGACGCACGAATCCCAGTCGACGACGTCACACGGGTAGGCGTGGAACTTGAAGCCCGCCTTTTTCATCGACTCGAGCCAGTCGTGAGCTTTAGTATTTCCGGGTGAGTGGGTGGTGACGACCGTATTACCGAGCGCTGCAAGCTTCATGCAAATGGCTTCGCCAAGGCCTCCCATACCGCCGGTCACCAGCGCGACGCGATGCTTGTCTTCTGTCATTTTTGTCTTCCTCCTCAGTGCAACTCGATGGACCCGCAGTTCTCCTATTTACCTCCAACACGGGCGGCCGTTTTGATCGGGCCTACCTTTCAACGGCCATAGCGACTCCCATGCCGCCGCCGATGCAAAGCGATGCGAGGCCTTTTTTGGCATCGCGCCGCGCCATCTCGTAGAGCAGCGTCACCAGGACGCGGCATCCTGATGCACCGATCGGGTGGCCAAGCGCAATGGCGCCGCCGTTGACGTTGATCTTGCTGGTGTCCCAGCCCATTTCCTTGTTGACCGCGCAGGCCTGCGCGGCGAACGCCTCGTTGATTTCCATGAGATCGAGGTCCGCCGCTTTCCAGCCCGCCTTTTCGAGGCAACGCCGCGAGGCCGGCACGGGCCCCATGCCCATGATCGATGGATCGACACCGGACGACGCGAACGCCTTGATCTTCGCCAGGGGCTTGAGACCGAGCTTCGCCGCGCGTTCGGCGCTCATGACCACCACCCCGGCCGCGCCGTCGTTGATACCCGACGCGTTGGCCGCGGTCACCGTTCCTTCTTTGGCAAACGCGGGCCGCAAGCCGCTGATCGACTCGAGCGTGGTCCCCGCCTTGATGAATTCATCGGCCGCGAAGGCCAGCGGATCGCCTTTGCGCTGAGGAATCATCACCGGGACGATCTCGTCCTTGAACATTCCTGCTTTTTGCGCAGCTTCGGCCTTGTTCTGGCTTGCGACCGAAAATTCATCCTGTTGGGCGCGCGAGATACCGTACTGTTTGGCGACATTTTCCGCGGTCGTCCCCATGTGATATTGATTGAAGACGTCCCACAATCCGTCGACGATCATGGTATCGATGAGCTTGGCGTCGCCCATCCGGAATCCATCGCGCGACCCGGGCAGCACGTGTGGCGACGCACTCATGTTCTCCTGCCCGCCTGCGATCACGATGTCGGCATCGTCGCAGCGCACCGCCTGCGCCGCGAGCATGACCGCCTTGAGCCCGGACCCGCAGACTTTGTTGATGGTCATCGCCGGAATCGCCGCCGGCAGCCCGGCCTTGATCAGCGCCTGACGCGCCGGGTTCTGGCCGCTGCCGGCGGCGAGCACCTGGCCGAGGATCACCTCTGAAATCTGATCGGGTTGCAGCTTGGTGCGCGAGAGTAGCTCGCGAATCACGGTCGCGCCCAATTCAGGCGCCGCGATTTTCGCGAGGGCGCCGCCGAATTTGCCGATGGCGGTCCGCGTTGCGGCGACGATGACGATGTCGGTCATGGGTTTCTCCGGAAAAGGATTGTTGCGACGGCTGGCTTGCAGGACAGCCGGCCGGACAAAAGTACCGTTATGTTAACGCAGGAGCCTCTTAAGCGGCATCTGGATTCGGAGCAACAGCCGATTCTTACGCAGCGAAAAAACGCGGCTTAAGCGACCTGCTCGGAAACGTAGCTCCCCGGCGCCGGAGCCAGCGCTGGATGCGCATCGCTTCCCGCCTTCGCAGGCGCCGACCGTCGCGAACCGCTGTGTTCCGATAGCCACGCCGACCAATGCGGCCACCAGCTTCCTGGATGCTCCGCCGCGCGGTCGAGCCAATCGTCTGCATCGTCGGTGAGCAGCTCGTTGGTCCAGAAGTTGCGGCGATGCTTCGCCGGCGGATTGACGACGCCGGCGATATGTCCCGATGCGCCAAGCACGAAAGTAAGATCGCCGCCTAAGAGTCCGATCGTCTTGTAGGCCGACCGCCACGGAACAATGTGATCGTCGTGTGTCGCCAAGACATACGTGGGCATCGAGACGCGTGAGAGGTCGATCGCCTGGCCGCACATCGTCAACGCCCCCGGCTCGCGCAGGCGGTTATCGAGATACATGTCGCGAACGTAGGAGAAATACATGGGACCGGGAAGGTTGGCGGAATCGCCGTTCCAATAGAGGAGATCGAAGGCGGGAGGCGTCTGGCCCTTGAGATAGTTGCCGATGACGTAATTCCACACCAGCTCGTTCGGCCTCAGGCTCGCGAACGCATTGGCCAATTCGCTCCCTCGAATCCGGGCTCCGGCAACGAGTGCGTGCTCGCGCGCGGCAAGCGAATCGCGCGAGATATAGACGCCGATATCGCCGGGGTCCGAGAAATCGAGCATCGTCGTCAGCAATGTCGCGCTAGCGACATGAGGCGTGCGGCGCGCCGCCTGCACGGCGAGGGCGCACGCAAGCAAGGTGCCGCCAACGCAAAATCCCACCACGTTGATGGTCTTGCTCCATGCGATTTCGCGTACAACGTCGATTGCCGCAAACACGCCACGCTCCAGGTAGTCGTCCCAGGTAAGGTTGCCGAGCTCGGCTGGAATGTTGCGCCAGGAAATCATGAATACGGTGTGTCCCTCGCCAACCGCATGTCGAACGAAGGAGTTCTCGGGCCGCAAGTCGAGGATGTAGTACTTGTTGATGCATGGCGGCACGATGAGCAGCGGACGCTTGAACACGGTAGGCGTCGTCGGCGCGTACTGGATGAGCTCGATCAGCTCGTTGCGAAAGACGACGCTGCCCGGCGTCGTCGCCACATTGCGTCCGACCTCGAACGCTGCCTCGTCGGTCATCGCGATCCGGCCGCGCTGCGCGTCGGCGATCAGGTTCGAAGCGCCTTGGGCAATCGAAGCGCCGTGCGACGAGAGCGCGAGCTGCAAGGCGTCGGGATTGGTCGCCAGAAAATTCGAAGGCGCAATGGCGTTGATGTACTGGTTGGCGACGAACGCCAGCCTTTTCTTGGTGTCCGGATCGGCCTGCGCCAGGTCGGTGAGCTCGCGCACGTAGTCGGAGTAGAGCAAATAGGCATCCTTGAGCAACGCGAAATACGGCTGCTCGCGCCATGCCTTTGCAGCGAAGCGGCGATCGCCTTCCGCTTCCGGGACGGATGGCTGACCGTCTCCGACGATGATGCGTGACCAGAGCGCCTCGAGTCTCTGTTGATAGCGCCGGGTGATGTCGGTGAGCGCTTCGGATGAAATCGGCGCCGCCGGCAGGGCGGGGAGAGCAAGGCCAGGATCGACGGCACGGCCCGGTTGCGTGGCATCGGCCGAGCCGCCGGTCAAGGCGCGCGACCACCAATCGGCCCATTCCCGTCCGGCTGCCTGCCATTGCTCCGACAGCTCGGGCGATTGCGCCGCCTGCACGCCGGATTCCGCGGGGATATCGTCGATTTTTTCCCTTTTCATCGTTTTGCATTCGCAGAATAGGCACGCGCCAAGCGGCGAATCCGCTGCCAACGAGTGTAGCGTTCCGGCCGCACCAGCACAAACGCCAAACGCGGCCGAGAAGCCTTAGTGCTCGAGGGCAACGTGCGCGATGGCAATGATCGCGATTCCAACGCTGATCAGCGCGAGCTGCCGCGCGGTATCGCCGGGCGATGGATGACGATGCAGGCTCGGTATCAGGTCGGCGACCGCGACATAAAGCAGGCTCGCCGCGGCGAGCGCGAGCACGGTGGGCAGCACCTCCTGCATCGACGCCAGCGCGGCAAATCCGGCCAGGCCGCCCGCCAGCGTCGCAGCGCCGGTGGCGAGGTTGTACACAAAAGCCCGCCGCCGGGTGTAGCCCGAATGCAGCAGGACCGCGAAATCTCCCACCTGCTGCGGAATGGCATGCGCCACGATCGCCAGCGCGGTGGTCGTCCCCAAGGTGAAATCGGCGATGAACGTCGCCGCGATAACGATGCCATCACAGAAGTTGTGCACGCTGTTGCCGATCAGGATCATCAGGCCTGATCGGCCGCCGTCGAAACCGTGGCTATGCGGTCGTGCGCCCCCCGTTGCGTCCGCAACTGCGCTCTCGGCCAGGCTCTCGGCTTCGAGATGGCTGTGCCGCCACAGCACCAGTTTTTCCAGCAGGAAGAACAGCAGCAGTCCGATCAGGACGGTCAGCATGACGCGCTGGGTGTCGCCGTGCTCGAGCGCGTGCGGCAGCAGCTCGAGAAACACCGCGCCGAGCAACGCGCCGACGGCAAAGCTGACCAGTCGCGAAATCCAGCGCGAATGCAGCGCCAGGGTACCGGCGGCGGCAAGGACCGACAGCGCGCCGCCGGCGAGACAGGCAATGACGATTGCGGTGAGCGGAGCGAGCGTGAAACTCATGTCGGGCCGGTGCGCATTATACGAGAGCTTCCGCAGAGCGCAGCGCACTCCATGGCCGCAACCGGGCCTCCGCGGCAACGCCTCATTGCGGTCCGAGCCAGATCATCGTTGCCATGCGGCCGTTGGTGGCGGGCCCGTCGCGCCGATAGGAATGGAATACGCCACTTTCGGTCAGAGTGCAGCGTCCCCCGCCGTAAATTGCCTTCACGCCGGCACGCGAAAGGTTTCGCCTCGCCAGCGCGTAAAGATCGGCATGCCATTTCATGTTCGTGCTTGTGTTGGCCAATCTAATGAAGCACTCCGCCGCGCCCGGATCACGATCGCAGAAGGCGGTGTAGACGTCGCTTCCGACTTCAAATGCCTGCGGTCCGATCGCGGGTCCCAACCATGCCAACAGCGATGACGGCTCGATACGCATCGCCGCGACCGCGGCTTCGACCACGCCCGCCGCGAGCCCGCGCCACCCCGCATGCGCGACTGCGACTGCGCGCGAATCGCGGTCGGCAAGAAGGACCGGCAGACAATCCGCCGTCACAACCGCGCAGACGATGCCCGGGGTGCGCGTGACCGAACCATCGGCATCGAAGCCGCTGTACGACGCATCGAGGTCCGCAATCGCGGTGCCGTGCACCTGACTCAGCCACACCGGTTCGTCTGGCACAAAGCGACGAAGCAATTCGCGCGCGCGCGCAACATTGCGACCGGACGGCGCAAAGTCGGTGGTGCGGCCTGCTTCTCCGTTGCGGGTCGTAGACAGTGCGTGCACGCGCGGCGGTGCCGGCCATTCCGGAACGATCCAGTCAAGCCCTTGGGCGACCAGCGCGGTCGCCACCGGCGTCTTATTGCGCAAGAGCGGTGTCACGCGCGTTTGCGCCGACGCAGAACATCGAGCAGCGCCGAAAAATCGTCCGGCAGCGGCGATTCCCAGTACATCGCCGCGCGCGTCACCGGGTGAACGAAGCCGAGACGCCATGCGTGGAGCGCCTGCCTGGGAAAAACCGGAGCGCCGGCCTGGCCGGCAGCAGCGCCTCCACGGGTTGCGGCTACGCCCGCGCGGCGGCCGTAGCCGCGGTCGCCAATCAGAGCGTGACCGATGGAGGCGAGGTGAACGCGAATCTGATGAGTGCGGCCGGTTTCGAGCCGGCAGAGGATAAGCGTAGTGTCACCGAAGCGCTCGCGCACTTCGTAATGTGTGATCGCGTGCTTGCCCGCCGGAACGACGGCCATCGACGTGCGCTTCACCGGATGGCGTCCGATAGGCGCATCGACCGTGCCGCTGGTTGCGATGTCGCCCGAAGCGAGCGCTAGATATTCGCGGCGCACGCTGCGGGCCTGCATTTGCCGGACGAGGTCGGTTTGCGCGGTTTCGGTCTTCGCGACGACCAGTAGTCCCGTAGTGTCTTTGTCCAGACGATGAACGATGCCCGCACGCGCGATGCCTGCCAACTGTGGCGCGTGGTGCAACAGAGCGTTCGCAAGCGTCCCGTCCCAGTTGCCGTTGCCGGGATGAACCACCATCCCGGCCGGCTTGTCGATCACTATCAGCGCATCGTCTTCATGCACGATAGCCAGCGGCAGCGCCTGCGCGACAAAAGGAACGACGCGTGGATCGGCAAGCGGCGCAACGGTGATCCGCTCGCCGCCCAATAGCTTTTGCTTT
>DASZZK010000011.1:0-5988 GCA_035544975.1 Casimicrobiaceae bacterium
CACGAAGCTGCGATAGCTCCGAGCTCGGAAGCACCCCGCGATACCGGCGCTTAACCGTCGCTGCCGTGCGCGGCGACGGCGGCGCCGAGGCCCTCCGCGCCTTTCACGCTCACGCTCAAGCCAAACAGTTTGCCGAGCGCCTGCCGGTACCGATCCGCGCCGGTTCGCATGCTGTTGTTGTGACTGCCGCCTTCAACCAGCAATAACTCCTTCGGGGCCGTGGCCGCGTCGTAGAGCTGCTGGCTGAAGCGCGAAGGCACGAAGCGATCCGCCGCGCCGTGCACGACCAGCACCGGCATCGTCACCTTCGCCATCTTGCTCATCGAGTCGAATTTCTGCGACATGAGGAGCCCCACCGGCAGCCAGGCGAAGGTGACCTCGCGCGCCATGTCGGCGAGGCTGGTGAAGCTCGATTCGACGATCAGACCGCCGGCCGGAGAACCGCGCAGCGAAGCCGCTTGGTCCGCATTGGCAATTTTTAGTTTGGCGGCGGCGGGAACGCGTCGCGTCACCGGTTGCACAGACGACTCCGTCGGCTCCACGTCGGCGGGCGCGCCCGTGGACGGCGCGCCTTGTTCACTGAGCGACGCCGCCAGATCGACCGCTACCGCACCGCCGAGCGAATGTCCGTAGATGAAGCGCCGCGCCGGGTCCGGTTGCCGCGCGACCAGCCAGTCCCACGCCGCATGCGCATCTTCGTAGACGGTTCTTTCCGAAGGCACGTCGCCGTCGCTCTTGCCGAAGCCTCGATAATCGATCGCCAGCACCGAAAAGCCGAAGTCGCGCAGCTGCTCCAACCGGAATACCTGTCCGGTGAGGCTCCAGCGCGTGCCGTGGAGATAGAGCACCGCTGGCGCGTTGGGATTTTTGGCCGGCCACCACCACGCGTGGATGCGCTGCGCGTCGGCGCCATGGTTCACCGGAATATCGAATTCATGGACGCCGTCGGGCAACCCGGCGTACCACCCAGGCACCTCCTTGACCACGCGGAAGGTGAGCCGCTCCTCCTCGTGCTGCAGCGCCGCCGTGCCGCAGGCCGTCAGCACTCCCATGACAGCAACTGCTACGAGCAGCCGTCTGGCCAGCGGATGGCGTTCAGCGAAAGATGAGGGAGACATGATCAATGAGGGTCAATGATTCTCGGCGGGATGGATTCACAACGAAAAACCCACTGTGGCCGTTGACCGCGCTTTGGCCAACCGTGACAGACCCTGGTCATCGCCAAGGGTTCCGCATCGCGCGCGCGAAGCGGGCCGTCGATCGCCTATAATCCCGGCGTGCCCGCCGCCGAGTGTGCGGTCGTCCGTTTCCGCGAAAGGAGCACCATGAGCACCCCCCGCAACGTAGCGGTCATCGTCGGCAGCCTCCGCAAGGAATCCTTCAATCGCAAGATGGCCAAGGCGATGATCGCGATGGCGCCTCCGTCGCTGAAGCTCGAGATCGTCGAGATCGGGCAGGTGCCTCATTTCAACCAGGACTTCGAGGCCGATCCGCCGCAGGAGGTGAAAGATTTCAAGGGCCGCATCCAGCAGGCCGACGCGGTGCTGTTCGTGACGCCGGAATACAACCGCTCGATGCCCGGCGTGCTCAAGAATGCGATCGACGTTGCCTCGCGTCCGTACGGCAAAAGCGCGTGGAACGGCAAGCCGGGGGCGATTCTCAGCCTCTCGCCGGGTGTCATCGGCGCCTTCGGCGCCAATCACCATCTTCGCCAGTCGCTGGTTTTCCTCAATGTTCCCGCCATGCCGCAACCCGAAGCCTACGTCGGCGGCGCCGCCAAGATGTTCAGCG
Organism: Casimicrobiaceae bacterium; assembly: GCA_035544975.1. GTDB lineage: Bacteria > Pseudomonadota > Gammaproteobacteria > Burkholderiales > Casimicrobiaceae > PALSA-1003. Next base: position 1,792 of record DASZZK010000011.1, read on the forward strand.
ATACGGGCGCGATCATCAGCGACGAGACGCGCGAGTTCGTGACCAAGTTCCTGCAGGCATTCGCGCAGTGGATCGAGAAGAACATCGCGACTCAGAACGCTTAAGCTGCGCGGCGCCGCCGCGGCGGCCGCAATTCCGGAACCTGCGCCGTTAGACCACACGGCGCAGGCTCGGCGGTTCGCTCGCCGGCTTTGTCCACACCGATCCGCGCATCCAGACCGCCGTTTCCGCCACGCCCATCGGGCGGCTGAGGAGGTAGCCTTGCACCATGTCGCAGCCCATGGCGCGCAAGCGGTCGAGCGTCGCGTCGTCCTCGACGCCTTCGGCCACCACCGACAGGCCCAGATTGTGCGCGAGGTCGATGGTCGAGCGCACGATCAGGGCGTCGCTTGCGTCGGCGGCCATGCCGATGACGAATGATTTGTCGATCTTGAGCTCGTGCACCGGCAGCCGCCGCAGGTAGGCCAGCGACGAATAACCGGTGCCGTAGTCGTCGATGGCGAGCTTGCAGCCCAGCGCATGAAGCCGCTCGAGATTCTTGATCGCATGCGCGGGATCGTCCAGGATTGCGCTCTCGGTGATTTCCAGCGCGATCCACTGCGCCGCGCACCGATGCCGCTGCAGCAGCGCCGCGAAACGGTCCGGCAATGTCGCGTCCATCAAGTCGCGCGTCGAGAGATTGATCGACACGTTCATCGGCAAGCCATTGAAGCGCCACTCCGCGCACTGCGCGATCGCGTGCGCCAGCACCCATTGCGTGATCGCGCGGATGTAGCCCGTCTGCTCGGCAAACGGGATGAACTCCACCGGAGCGACCAGCCCGCGTGTCGGATGCCGCCATCGCACCAGCGCCTCGGCGTAATGCTCGCCGCCGGCGCCGCGCAACGCGACTTTGGGTTGATAGGCGAGCGTCAGCTCGTCGTTGTCGACCGCCTTGCGCAGATCGCTCAGCAGTGAGAGACGCTCGCTGCTGAGCTGATCCTCGGCTTGGTCCCACACGGCAATGCCGCAGTTCTGGCGCTTGGCCGCGTACATCGCGATATCCGCGCGACGAAGGAGCGTCGCGCCTTCGCCGCCATGCTCGGGAAAGACCGCGATGCCGACGCTGGCGCGAACATCGACGACATGGCCCTGAAGGGTCATCGGCAGCTCGAGTGCGCGCAGCATGGCTTCGGCGAGGCGCTGCGCACCGACGATATCTCCTCCCGGCAGCAGCAAAGCGAACTCGTCGCCGCCAAGCCTTGCCACGACATCGTGTTCGCCCGTTCCTACCGCCTGCAGCCGCGCGGCCGCCTCGCGCAGCAACAGGTCGCCGATGGGATGTCCGAGCGTATCGTTGACGTACTTGAAGTGATCCAGGTCCATCAGCAGCACGGCAACCGGGGTGGCGGCCGACGCCGCGTCGACGATCGCCTTGTCGAGCAGATCGGCAAAGAGCGCACGGTTGGGAAGTCCGGTCAGCGTATCGCGGTAAGCGAGATCCATGATGTGCGTTTCGCGGCTGGCGATGCGCTGCTGCATGTTCTGGAACGCCGTCGCGAGATCGCCGATTTCGTCGCTACGCGACGCCGCCGGCACGTCGCTGTAATTGCCCGCCGCGATGCGCCGCGCCACGCGCGCGAGCTCGCGTACCGGACGCGTGATGCCGCGCGCGATCGCAACGCTGGCGAGGATCGACACGACCACCGCCAGGAGCGAGATCAGTGCGAGCTGGCGCTGCAGCCGGCGAAACGGCTCCAGCGCCGATGACAAAGGTTCCTGCAGCACCGCGATCACCGTTTCGCCGGAGCGCGTCGGCAAGTTCAGAACGCGTGTCACCGAGGCGTCGCTGAAGATCGCGTTGCCCTCGTCATCGCTGCTTGCGTAGCGGTTGGCGGCGACGTCGTCCAGGAGCGTGCGCCGCTCCGGATCCGTCAAGGTGGTGCCCTGGATGCGCCAGGATTCGCGGCTTTGACGGCTCAAGAACGATACCTGCAGTTGCGTCAATCGCCTGAAATCCTGCGCCAGTGCGTCGTTGACCGCGAATCCGATGGCCACCCACGCGACCGGCACCGGTGCCATCACCGGCACTACCACCAGCTGATAGAGCTGGTCGTTGATGAGCACCATCGCCGACGATTGCTGGTTTTGTTCCGCCTGAGCGATGAGATTGGGAAACGGGAACAGCTTGTCTACCGTGGCGCCAAGCGTGTCGCCCAACACCCTCTGATCGAGACCGATCAGCATCATCAGCGAGGCGTCGACCCGTTTGCCATAGTTCATGAGCACCGAGGCGATGGTTTGGCGATCACCGGTAGAGATCACCTCTCGAAACGCATAGTCCGCCGACATCAGGCGTGCGCCTTGAACGATGCGCTGGGTGTCCTGCTCGAGGAGGCGCTCGAACACATGCGCTCCCGCCACCAGGGCTTCACCGACCGTCTTGCGTGCCGCCGACATTCCGACGGTGTTGATGAGGACGAAACCGCCCACTTGGACGATGACCATCAGCAGGAGAAACAGCGCCAGAATTCGGCTCTGCAGGCTGCGCATGGTCAGGGTGCGAAACAAGTTCATCGGTGACAGAGGTAAGCGAACGCGTTTGACCGACCGCGGGAGCGGCGGCAGGAATCCCTCGCTCGCCTGCGCCGGACAAGATCTCGGGACGGCAGCGCGGCCTCGTTTTCGGGGGCTGCCGTCGACCGCAGGGCCATCGGAATGTTCAGCCGATAAAACATGTTTCTCCATTCGGACCGCTATACCGCGCTGCCGTAAATCGGCACCTGCGCAGCAGAATTGAGCGGCATTTGCCCGGCCGCTCCCAGACGATCCCGACTGCACTGGACCCAATAACCTCGTTGCTGTTCCTTGCAAAACAGCCACTTGCAATATCGCACCAGCCTCAGGCGTTCGCTGTCGCCGGCTCGCATCAATTGTGCTTGCCTGAGCTCACCTACCAAGCCACCCTAAGCAAGTTCCCTGCCTTTCGATGGATACCGCTGCCGCCATCGCTACGCGTTGCCCCGAAGTGGATGCCGCGCCCCCTCGCTTTGCGCGGCGCGGCGCCTGTCGTTCGCCATCGCCTCGGGCTTGGCGGCTGGCGTTGGGGGGAATGCTCGTTTTGAGCTGGAGCGCAGTAGCGCGTGCCGACTGGCTGTTCGACATCGACGCGGGCGCGCGTTACGAAAGCAATCTGACACGGGCGCAGCAGCAGCCGGACGTTCGCGGCGATGGAGCGGCCACGCTGCTCGCATCCGCCGGATCCTTTTTTGCGTTGGGCGGTGCCGACGGACTGACGCTTGACGTCAACGCCGCAACCGAAACGTGGCACCGCTTTCAAGGACTCGATCGGATATCGATCGGTGCAAGCGCCTCGTACAAGCACAAATTCGGCCTCGGTTATTCCGCGCCGTGGCTCTCGTTCGGGCTCTCCGGCGCGCACGATGACTACCGCAACGCCATTCGCGATTCGGACCGCTTCGAAGCGCGCGCGGAGTTGGGCCAGCGCTTCAGCGAAGCATTCGACGCGTCAGTCGGTGCCGTCTACGACCGGCGTTATGCCCGCAACGACCGGCCCGTCGTTCCCGGCATCTCCGGCAGGGTCTTCGACGTGCGCGGCAAGAGCGCGCACGTACGCGCCGGATACGCGCTCACCGAGCAGCTGCAGGCCGGCGCCCATTTCGCGGTGCGCCGGGGCGACGTAGTGTCGACCACCCGGCGGCACCAGCAAATCTTTCTCGAGTCGGATGCCATTGCCGCCGACCCGGCTTTCGGCGACGACTTTTTCGCTTACCGCTTGCAAGGAACCAGCACGACGCAGACCGCGGCGGTGACGTTGAGCTGGGCGTTTTCAGATCATTCATCGCTGAATTTTCGCTACGCCGACGAGCGGACGAGTGCGTACGAAGGCCTGGATTATCGCGGCCGCATCGCCGCGCTGACGTTCGCGTTCAGTTATTGAGGAGACGCCGGTCATGCGGGTACGCAAAAACTTGCTGGCGCGGGTCCTGGGACTCGCCTTCGCTGCCGGTCTGGCGCATGCACAAACCGCCGAGATCGCGGCGAGCGTGACCGACCAGCAAGGCCGCCCTGTCGCCGACGCGGTCCTGGTCGCGGTGCCGATCGACGGCAATATGCGCCCGCCGCAGCGGCCGCGCGACGGATCCATCGATCAGGTCGACAAGGAGTTCTTCCCCCGAGTCACCATCGTACCAGTCG
>DASZZK010000012.1:0-2522 GCA_035544975.1 Casimicrobiaceae bacterium
CGATATGTCGATCTTCAGCGTGTCGATCGGGAAGTGCTTGAGGTGTGACAAGCTCGAATACCCCGTACCGAAGTCGTCGATCGCCACCGAGAAACCCTCTTCACGCAACTTCTGCAGAACTTTCTTGATCGAATCGAGATCGTGCAACAGGCTCGATTCGGTGACTTCGAGCTCGATCCACGCCGGCTCACAACCCGCGGTGCGCACGATTTCCAAGATGCGCTGCGCCAGGTCGTCGCGGTAGAACTGCCGCCCCGAAAGGTTCACCGAGACCATCAGCGACAGCCCGGCTTTGCGCCACGCCGCGCACTGCTCCGCCGCGGAGCGCAGGACCCAGTCGCCGAGAACGTGAATCAGGCCCGACTCTTCGGCCAGGGGAATGAAAACCTGCGGCGCGACCTCGCCGTGCTCCGGATCGTTCCAACGCAGCAGAGCCTCGGCGCCGACGATCGCCCGGTCGGTGATGCGAATGACCGGCTGATAGTGAAGCATGAGCGCGTTCTCCTTGACCGCGATGCGCAGTGCCTTTTCCAGCGTGTGCTGACTCTGCCGCCGCGCGGCGAGATCGGCGTCGAAGAACTGATAGGTATTGCGGCCGAGCTCCTTGGAGCGGTACATCGCCACGTCGGCGTGCTTGAGCAGACCTTCCGGATCATCGCTGTCGTCGGGATAGACCGCGATGCCGATCGATGAAGTCACATAGATATCGTGCTCCTCGATCTCGAACGGCTGAGCGATGGCGTCCTGGAGCTTCTGCGCGACGGTATTGAGCACCGCGGGATCGTCGAAATCCTCGACGATGACCATGAACTCGTCGCCTCCCAGCCGCGCCAGCAGGTCGGTCTCGCGCAAAGCGGCCGACAGGTTGGCAGTGACACGCTTGAGCAACTCGTCGCCGATGCGATGGCCCAGTGTGTCGTTGACGTTCTTGAAGCGGTCGAGATCGATGAACATTACGCCGATCCGCCTGCCGCTGCGCTTGGCCTGTGCGATCGCCTGCGTGAGCCGCTCCTGCAGCAGCAGTCGGTTCGGCAATCCCGTCAGCGCGTCGCGTGTCGCGAGATATTGCAAGCGCTCTTCCGCCTGGATGCGCGACGACACATCCTGGACGAAGGACAGGATCGAAACGATGCGTCCCTGTTCGTCGAGCAGACACGAGTGATACCACTCGCACCAGATCGTCGCGCCGTCCTTGCGGTGGTTTCGATTGATCCCCGTCGAGCGCGGCTCGTCGCCTGTCATGAGCTTGTTCATCACATCGACAACCTTCTCACGGTCGTCTTCGTGGGTGAGCTGGCTGCCGCTGATGGATATGTCGTGCACTTCATCGGCGCGCCAGCCGAAGATTTTCTCCGCCTGCGGCGACCAGCGAATGAGACGAAAGTCGCGGTCCCACTCCAGCACCGCCAGCGGCGTGTTGTTGATGTGGGAGGAAAGCATCCAGTTGGCGCGGTGCAGCGCTTCCTCGTTGCGCTTCTGGTCGTGGATGTCGGTGTGCGCCGCATAGATGCCGATGACGTTGCCCTCGACATCGCGGTTCGGCGCAAGGTGCATCGATTCCCAGCGCTGCTCGCCGTTGGGCTGAACGAGGAGCTGCTCGGTGGAAATGGTTTCGCCAGCGAGAACTCGCGTCAAGAGTGGCTGCAACTGCGCCGCCCGTGCGTCGCCCAGAACCTCGGCCACCGGCCGGCCGGTGAGCTCCTTGCGGCTCTCGGAGAGCCATTCCTCGTTGTGCCGGTTGAGGAACCGATAGCGGTATTCGCGATCGATATAAGCCACGCGAGCCGGCACGTTGTCCATGATCAGCCGCAGCTCGGCCTCGCTGGCGCGCAACGCTTCCTGCGCCTGCTTCAGGCCATGGATGTCGTTCATCAGCACAAATGCGCCGTGCACCTCGCCCGCAGGCGTCGCATCGGGGACCACACGGATGGTCATCCATCGCTTCGCTCCGCCTGCCCCCGGAACGAGACGGTCGAACGAGGTCGATTCGCCGTGCAGCGCGCGCGACAGCATCGCCTGCGCGCTGGCGTAGATTCCATGGCCGACCACGTCGCGCAGGCGCAACGCGCCCACCTGTTCCGCGGTCAGCCCGAAATACTGCAGGAATGGCTTGTTGACGTATTGACAGCGCTCGTCGCGATCGAGATAGGCCACCGGCGCCGGGACGCCGTCCATGATCGCCCGCAACTGCGATTCGCGCGCGGCCAGGGCGTTCTGCGCCTGCTGCAGGTCGGTGATGTCGTGTCCGACGATGTAGTAGCCCTTGATGGTCCCGTCGAAGTTCATGTCCGGGAAGATGCTGTTGCGAAGCCAACGCTGCCGGCCATTGATATCGATGTGTTCGCGCTCGAAGGTGACGCTCTCGCCCTTGGCCGCGCGATCGACGTATGGCTGCTGCAGCTCGAAGACTTCGGGCCCGAGCACCTCCTTGACCGACTTCCCGATGACTTCCTCGCGCGGTATGCCGACCAGATGCAGGAACGCGTCGTTGACGAAGGTGTAGTTGCCCTCCATGTCGACGT
>DASZZK010000013.1:0-3756 GCA_035544975.1 Casimicrobiaceae bacterium
CCGAGCGCGAACCAGACCAGCGCCGCGCGCTCGAGCCGGCCGGGATCTTTGGCGTAGGCGAGATTGGGCTCTCGCGGACGGCCGAGAAAGACCACCCCGTAGAACTTGACCATGACATACGCCGCTAGTGCAACCGCGAGAACGAGCGCGGCAGCGGCGAGCGGCACCAGCATGTTGACGAACGACTGCGGCAGGCTGGGCGTGAACAGGAAAGCCTGCAGCAGCAGCCATTCGGAAACGAAACCATTCAAGGGCGGCAGTCCCGCCATCGCCAGCGTTCCGACCAGCGCCAGCCACGCCACCCACGGCATGCGGTGGATCAGTCCACCGAGCTTGCCGAGGCTGCGCTCCTGGGTCGCGTGCAGCACCGCGCCGGTGGCCAGGAACAAGAGACTCTTGAAGAAGGCGTGATTGAGCGCGTGGTAAAGCGTTGCGGTGAGCGTCAGCGCGGCGAGCAGCGTCTTGTCGTAGGATTTGAACAAGATGCTCAAGCCGATTCCGGCGACGATGATGCCGATGTTCTCGATCGACGAATAAGCGAGAAGCCGCTTCATGTCGGTTTGCACCGTCGCGAAAATGACGCCGAAGAGCGCGCTGGCAAGCCCGAGCACCAGCGCGACGACGCCCCACCACCACAACTGGCCGTTGAGGAGATCGAAGGTCACCCGCAGCAGCCCGTAAATGGCGGTCTTGAGCATCACTCCGCTCATCAATGCCGAGACCGGCGAGGGCGCCGCCGGATGGGCCTCGGGCAGCCAGATATGCAGCGGCAGCAATCCGGCCTTGGCGCCGAAGCCGAAGAGCGCGAGCAGAAAGGCGATCGATCCCCACGCGCCGGGAAGAATGACCGAGCGCATCGAGCCGAAGGTGTAATCGCCGCTGCCGCCCTGAAGCACGCCGAAGCACAACAGGATGGCGATGGCCCCGATATGCGCGATCAGCAGGTAGAGGAACCCCGCGCGCCGGACCTCGGCAAGGTGGTGATCGGTGGTTACCAGAAAGTAGGACGCGAGCGCCATGGTTTCCCACGCGACCATGAAGACGTAGGCGTCATCGGCGATGAGCACCAGCGCCATGGCGGCGAGGAAGGTGTGATATTGGAGACACAACAATCCCGGCGCGACGCCTTCGCTGTCGCGGAAGTAGCCGGCCGAGAAGATCGAAATGCCGGCGGCGGTTGCCCCGAGCAGCAGCAGGAAAAACGCGGACAGGGAATCGAGGCGCAAGTGAAACGGCAGGTCGGGAAGTCCCGGCGGCAACACGATGCTCTGGGCGACCTGGCCCATCGCCGTGAATGCGACGACCGCGAGCAAAAGGCCCACGCCGGTCCCGACGATGAACAGCAGCCGGATTATGCGCGAACTGTCACGCACGCTGACGAGGCCCAGCACTCCTATCGTCACCCAAGCGGCGATGGCTGCGACGATTAGATGAAGTGCGCTGAACACTATTGCCTATTGAGCATCACAAGAGTGCAAGACGCCCGAATCTCTAATATCGTCATTCCCGCGAAAGCGGGAATCCATTGGCTTTTAGGCGGCCGCAAAATGGATCCCCGCTTTCGCGGGGATGACGCAAGTGTTGCGGAAGCTGGCATCCATTTCGGCAATCTGCGGTAGTTCCGCGTCGGGGGACGCAGAACGCGCGCCGGCCGCCTTGGGACGCCGGTCATTTGACGCGCATGCCGGGCAGCGCACCCGAATCGGGTGCGAGCAGGAAGATACCAGGGCCGTCCCCGGACGCGGCAAGGACCATTCCCTCCGAGAGTCCAAACTTCATCTTGCGCGGCGCCAGGTTCGCGACCATCGGCGTAAGGCGTCCGATGAGATCCTCCGGCTTGTACGCCGACTTGATGCCGGCGAAGACCGTGCGCTGCCGCCCATCGCCGACGTCGAGCGTCAGTCGCAGCAGCTTGTCGGCACCGTCGACGTGTTCGGCATTGACGATTTTCGCGATGCGAATGTCGATCCTGGTGAAGTCGTCTATGGTGATTTGCGCCCCATCGACCGCAGAAGACGCTGCGGCGATCCCGGTTGCGGAGGACTGAGGCTGAGGTGAGGGCGGCGCAGCCGCCTTGGGCCCCTCGAGCAGCGCGTCGATCTGCTTGGTGTCGATTCTGTGCATGAGATGCGTGTACACCTCGATCGCATGCGGCGGAGTCCACCAATCACTCCATGAACTTGCTTCACTCGTCCGCAAAAACACTGCCGCCTTCCTGGCGGTCTCCGGCAGTACCGGGCTGAGCCATATGGTCAGCGCCTTGAACGCCGCGATGCAGATCGAGCAAGTCTGATGCAGTTGTTGCCGGACTTCCTCATCGCCGGCTTGCTTGGCCTTGGCCCACGGTTGTTCCGCGTCGAAGTATTCATTCACTCGATCCGCGAACGCCATCGTCGCGCGGATGGCCTTCCCGTACTCACGATCGGCCCACGCCGCGCGCACCTCCGCGCCTACTTTCTCGGCATCGAATATTCGAATGAAGTCCGTCGCGCCCGGGTGGAGCTCGCCGTCAAAAAACTTGATCAGGAACCCTGCCGCCCGGCTGGCAATGTTCACATATTTCCCCACCAGATCGCTATTCACCCGCGCGACGAAATCGTCCGGGTTGAAATCGAGATCCTCGACCTTGTCGTTGAGCTTGGCCGCGACGTAGTAACGAAACCACTCCGAGTTCAGGCCGAGGTCGAGATAAAGATCGGGGCTGATGCCGGTGCCACGCGATTTCGACATCTTCTCGCCGGAGAAGGTGATGAAGCCGTGCACGTAGACCTTGTCCGGCACCTTGTAGGGTGCGCCGGCGAACCTGAGCATCGCCGGCCAGAACAGCGTGTGAAAGTAGACGATGTCCTTGCCGATGAAATGGATCTGCTCCGTTTCGGGGTCGGCCAGAATCTGCTCGAAGGTTCGCGTCTCGCCGGCGCTCTTCGCCGCGCCGGACGCGATGTACTCCTTCAGGCTCGCCAGGTAGCCGACGGGCGCGTCGAGCCAGACGTAAAAATACTTGCCCGGCGCATCGGGAATCGGGATGCCGAAGTACGGCGCGTCGCGCGAGATGTCCCAGTCGGCGAGGCCCTTGCCATCCTTGCCCAGCCACTCCTGCGCCTTGTTGAACACTTCCGGCTGCAGGCGGGCGTTTCCGTGTGCGTCCTTGAGGGTCCATTCCTGCAGGAACGCGACGCACTGCGGATCGGAAAGCTTGAAGAAGAAATGCTCGGAAGTCTTGAGCATCGGCGTCGCTCCCGAGAGCGTCGAATACGGATTTATCAGATCGGTCGGCGAATAAACCGAGCTGCAGTTCTCGCAGGCGTCCCCGTACTGGTCCTTGGTGCCGCATTTCGGGCATTCGCCCTTGATGTAGCGGTCGGGCAGGAACATCGCCTTGACCGGATCGAAGAACTGCTCGACAGGCTTGCTATAGATCAGGCCCGCCTTCTTGAGCTTGAGGTAGATGTCCTGCAATAACGCCGTATTGGCCGGCGAGTCGGTGCTGCCCCAATGGTCGTAGGAAATGTGAAAGCCCTTGAGATGCTTCGGGCGGGTGGCGGCGACTTTTGCTACCAGCTCGTGGGGAGTGACCCCCTCGGCGTCCGCCCGGAGCATGATCGGCGCGCCGTGGGTGTCGTCCGCGCAGACGAAATGCACCGTATGCCCCTGCATCCTCTGAAAGCGCACCCAGATGTCGGCCTGGATGTACTCCATGATGTGGCCGACATGGAAGGAGCCGTTGGCATACGGCAGCGCGGTGGTGACGAACAG
>DASZZK010000014.1:0-3004 GCA_035544975.1 Casimicrobiaceae bacterium
GGCCGGAACCTTGTCGGGCCGGAGACCCTCGACCAGGAGAGCGCCCACGACCGAACGCGACTCCGCGATGACGGCCAAGCGGCGATGACCGAGCTGTCCCAGATAGTCGGCGATTAGCTTCCCCGCGCGGGCAAGGTCGAGACCAGCGTTGGCCGTAAAACCGGCGGCATCCGTCCGATCCGCGCTGACGCAGGGCAAGCGCTGAATCCCGCGCACCAACCCGAGATCGGGCGGGACGCCGACCCCCAGAAAAGCGAGTCCCTCGACCCCATGACCGACTAGCGCCCGAGCGGCACCCAGCGGCGTTGCGTCTTTTCCGGTACCGCCCAACAGCAGCGCCCACCCGGCGTCGGTCAGTCGCGCCTCGAGCCCGGCGAGTGCGGGCGCCAGACCGGGTTCGTCGAAATTTCCCGTAATGACGCCAATTAATCCAGATCGGCGGCGGACCAGTGCTCGTGCCGCGCTGTTGGGGACATATCCCAGCAGGGTGGCGGCCTCGGACACCCTTGCCCTCAGCTCGTCGCTGACGGTCTCCGGCCGTGTGAGAGCCCGGCAAGCCGACGCGGTAGATACCGCAGCGGCTTGCGCAACATCCGTCAGCCTCGCTGGCGCGCCATGAGGTTTCCGCCGACGTGTACCGATGTTCTTCATAGGCGTGCCCTGGCTGCAAACGTTTACGGAAATCGCTTACATTTCAGGGTAACGCTTCGTCGCATTAGATACAAGCGATCAAGTTCACGCGCTTTCGAAGGCAGGCCGACGCAAGCGGGCCGGGGGACGCACTGCTGCGTGAATGCGCCTATTGCCTCGTCCTGCCGCGCCACAGCAGCGGCAAACCGGCAACGTCAGGACGACGACGGCTGCCCTGGGAATCGGGCGCCGAGCTGGCGGCGTTGCGCCACAAACACCTGCGGTTGCTTCGTGCCCAGCTTCGCAAAAAGCTCGTCGTGCGCCGCGAGCTCGCTCTGCCAGCGCGCATCGTCAAGGCGCATGACCGTCGCAAATCGCTCCGGTCCGAATTCGAGGCCGCTCCAGTCCAGATCGACATACTCCGGCTGCAGCCCTAGACGAGTCTGCACCGCGTGCGCCTTGCCCTGGCAGCGCTCGACGATCCATTTGAGCACGCGCATGTTCTGACCAAAACCGGGCCACGCAAACTTTCCGTTCTCGTCGGTGCGAAACCAGTTGACGTTGAATATCCGCGGCGGGTGTTTGACTGTCTTCGCCATCGAGAGCCAATGCGCGAAATAATCGCCGATGTGATAGCCGCAAAACGGCAGCATGGCGAAAGGATCGCGGCGAACCTCGCCCACCTTGCCCGCGGCTGCGGCGGTGGTCTCGGACCCCATCGTCGCCGCCTTGTACACGCCGTCCTCCCAATTCGCGGCCTCGACCACCAGCGGCACGGTGTCGCTGCGCCTCGCACCGAAGATGAACGCTGAAATCGGAACGCCCGCAGGGTTATCCCATTCGGGATCGAGCGACGGACACTGCTTCGCCGAGACGGTGAAACGCGCGTTGGGATGCGCGGCTTTGCGCCCGTTTTCGCGCGCTAGCGCTGGCGTCCACGACTCTCCACGCCAGTCGATGAGATGCGCAGGAGGCTCGCGGGTCATGCCCTCCCACCACACGTCGCCATCGTCCGTGAGCGCAACGTTGGTGAAGATGACATTGCGCTTGAGCGTCTCCATCGCGTTCGGATTCGATTCGTACGAAGTTCCGGGCGCGACGCCGAAATATCCCGCTTCCGGGTTGATGGCGTGAAAATACCCGTCCGCGTGCGGCTTGATCCATGCAATATCGTCGCCGACCGTCGTCACCTTCCAGCCGTCGAGGCCTTGCGGCGGAATGAGCATCGCAAAATTGGTTTTGCCGCAGGCGCTCGGAAATGCCGCAGTGACGTAGGTCTTGCGCCCTTCCGGCGACGTGACACCGAGAATCAGCATGTGCTCGGCGAGCCATCCTTCGTCGCGCCCCATCACCGAGGCGATGCGCAGCGCGAAGCACTTCTTGCCCAGCAGCGCGTTGCCACCGTAACCCGAGCCATAGCTCCAGATCTCGCGCGTTTCCGGAAAATGCACGATGTATTTGTGCTTGGCATTGCAAGGCCACGCGACGTCCTTTTCTCCCTCGGAAAGCGGTGCTCCGACCGAGTGCACGCACGGGACGAATGCACCGTCGCTTCCAAGCACGTCATAGACCGCGCGCCCCATGCGAGTCATCAATCTCATGCTCGCGACGACGTACGGGCTGTCGGTCAATTCCACGCCGATATGCGCAATCGGGCTGCCCAGCGGACCCATCGAGAATGGAATCACATAGAGCGTCCGGCCGCGCATGCTCCCTTCGAACAGCCGATCGAGCGTCTTGCGCATCTCGGCGGGCGCGACCCAGTTGTTCGTGGGCCCGGCGTCCTCTTCGCGGTTGCTGCAGATGAATGTGCGCTCCTCGACGCGCGCCACGTCCGAAGGATCCGATCGCGCGAGATAACTGTTCGGACGCTTTTCCGCGTTCAGCCGGTGCAGCGTGCCGCTGCTGACCATGGCGGCACACAGGCGGTCGTACTCGGCTTCCGAGCCGTCGCACCAGACGACGCTTGCGGGAGAAGTGCGCCGCGCGAAGTCGCGAACCCAGTCGATAAGGCGCTGGTGCCGGACATACGGCGGCGCGTTGATGATAGGAGCTGCGGAAACCTCAAGCGCGGGAATAAGGTCGGGGTGATTCATGGGGGACGCCGGAAATCCGATGCGTTTACGCGCACTGCCGCACCAACGACGGCCGGTAGCGATCGTGAGAAGGGCAGCAACTGTAGCACGCGAAGAACGGGCGCGTTAAGCGTGGCTCGGCGTCGAATCGGTCAGGCCACTGGGCCGCGCCGCTTCGGCGCATCTCGGCGCCGGCGCCGACGCTGGCGCAACCACGAGAACAGCGGCCCGGTGCACGTGAGCAAGAGCATCACCCGCGTGACGTGAAATGACGTGACCATCGGCACTCCCAGTTCGAG
>DASZZK010000015.1:0-2185 GCA_035544975.1 Casimicrobiaceae bacterium
CACGTAGGTATGGAACTCCGCCGTGGCAGCAAAGGACAACGAAAGCAGCGCCGGCCCCAACCATCCGCGCAACCTGTTTTTCATGGCATCCTCCTTACCCAAACCGGCACTCATCGGCGATGATGTCGGTTGCGATACGCCTGGCAAACAGCCGATCGTCAAGCCTTATTCCTTGTCCTACGCAATTGTGGAATAAGCGCGATACCCAAGCTGTTGTGACCTGTCGATAAAATGAGCTCGATCCTCCCCCGTTTCCGGTGTGCTGCCGCCGTGGCGGCGGCACTATTATGCTCGCCTGCGCTTTGCCAAAACCTTGGCACGGTGGATGTCTTTGTCGTCAATCAGCCGTGGCTACATCCAGCTCGCAAGGCCCAGACCACGCACGCCTACATGAACCTTAACAGCAGCGGCGGCACAATGCTCCTCGGCGCGCGTTCGGAAGACGCGCGGCGCGTTTCACTCCGCTCCGCGCACGGTGCGGCCGCCGCCGGCCTGGCGTTGCCGGCCAAATCCGAAGTTGCTCTGGCGCCGGGCCACGATCACCTTACGCTGACCGGGCTCACCCGGACGTTGAAAATCGGCGATCGGGTCAAAATCACCTTAATGGTGAGGGACGACAACGGCACCGTGCACGAGATCGCGGTGAACGCGGAAGTGCGCCATCGCTCGCCCGTCGATGAGGAGCGCCGAGCCCACCATCACTAGCATTTCGCACCGCCTGTGAAAAATTGGCTTTCATCGGCGCGCCGCAATGTACCATCGAGGAGGTGCGGCGACGCTGAAGCGCAAGAACGAATACCGAGGCGTCGAGTCCCATACCGGTGAGCAAAGTCTTTATTCCGCTTTGGCTTTATGTGTCGCTGTTCAAGCGGGCCGCGCTGGCGTGGATCAAGGACGGCGCGTCCAGCATGGGCGCGGCGCTCGCGTTCTACAGCGCGTTCTCGCTCGCTCCGCTGCTATTAATAGTGATGGCCGTCGCCGGCCTCGTCTATGGCGCCGATACAGCGCGTAAAGCCGTGGTCAGGCAATTCGCGGAGCTGATCGGCCCGGTGGGCGCGGAGGCTGTCGGTGGCTTGCTCAAGGCCGCGTCGGCCGCTGAAACCGGCGGCATCGCCACGGTTATCGGCGTGATCTTGCTGCTGCTCGGCGCAACCTCGGTTCTGGTCGAGCTCGAGAGCGACCTCGACCGGATTTGGGAAGCGCCGCCGAGGGAAGGCAACGGCTTGATATCGCTGGTGCGAGTGCACGTGCTTTCGTTCGGCATGATCCTCTGCATCGGCTTTCTGTTGATCGTTTCGCTCGTCGCCGGCAGCGCAGTCGCCGCGTTGAGCGCACGCTGGGACTCCTCGGCATTCGGCGCGACCGGCTTGCTCATCGCCGATTTCGTGCTGTCCGTAATGATCTTCACGGCCCTCTTCGCCATGCTCTACAAGTGGCTGCCGAACGTGAGGATCGCGTGGCCCGATGTCTGGACCGGAGCGCTGACCACGTCGGTGCTGTTCAATCTCGGACGACTCGCGATCGGCGCGTATCTCGGACGCAGCGCCACTGCGTCGGCATATGCGGCGGCGGGATCGGTGCTGGTGCTGTTGCTGTGGCTTTACTATTCGGCGCAGATATTCCTGTTCGGCGCGGAGTTCACCTGGGTGCACGCCAAGCATAGACGCGCGTCGCAGCAGGCAAGGGCAGCGGCGTCCGCCGAATACCAAAGTCCCGGGTAGCTCTGCTGGCGACTGAGGACCCGGCGTCGGCGATCGCCGCCGTTCTTCCTACTCACATTGTCACGCCAGCGACTTTCCCGTCGCTGGGGTGGGTCATCTGCGCGCCAAACGGCCGATGATGAAGCCGACGGCGATGGCACTGCCCAGCGTGACAAACGGACGCGCCTTGATGGTCGCGAACGCCGTATTGGCCAGCTTGATTCTTTTCTCCTGCATTCGTGCCGGCACGTGAGCAGCCCAATCCGCCGCATTGCTGACGGCATCCGCCGCCTGATTCACGGCAACATGCAAGGAGCCGCTTACCTTGCCGACGCCGGTAAGCGCCTGGTCGGCGAGTGTGTCGACGACGTGGTGCGCTGCGCCGGCGGTGCGGTCGAATGAGGGTTTTTGTGCGACGGACATTGAATTCATGGTGTCTCCTTGTGATTGCTATCTCAAGAACGACAACAACAGGGGATAGCTGT
>DASZZK010000016.1:0-3783 GCA_035544975.1 Casimicrobiaceae bacterium
CGCTCGATGTCGCGCCGATGGCGGAGGTTGTCGCGGGTGACGAATTTCGCGGTCTGCGAGCCGGCGCGTTCACCGCGACTGCGGTCCGGGAACAACGGGACGTCGCTGCTCCCCGAGCGAACCAGCTGCACGAGTGCCCAGACCCGCTGCATCGTCTGCGCGATCGAAACCACGAGCGGCCCCTCCACCACGACCGCGAAGTCGACGCGCGGCGGCGTATGGCCGGGGGTGTTGCTGTCGTCGATGACGTTGATGCCGGTGACGAACGCCACGCGGCCGTCGATCTGACATAGCTTGCGGTGCAGGCGCCGAAGACGATGCGAGCGAAACTGCCACGGCGCGACCTCGGGGCGATACCTCTGCAGGTCCACGCCTGCGGCGACCATCTCCCGTTCCAGACTTGCAGTGAGGTAGAACTTCGCGCCCCAGCCGTCGACCATGACCCGCACCTTGACACCGCGACGCGCGGCGCGCTCGAATGCCGCCGCGACCTGACGGCCGGATGTGTCATCGGCAAAAATGTAGGTCTCGAACCAGACCTCGCGTTGCGCAGCATCGATCGCGCGCTCCAGCGCCGGGAAGTACTCGGTCCCGTTGCGCAACAGCGTGAGCTTGTTTCCGGGCTTGTAGCGATCCACGTCGAACTACCGCTGCCTTACCTCGTGCTGACGCTCGAGATCGAAAGTTGCCGCCAGCGCGGCGTGGTCTGACAGCCGCGCCAGCGGATAGGCGTAATGAACGTCGGTATCCACGATGTCCAAACCGCGCGCGTAAATGCGGTCGAGCCTGAAAACTGGCAGCACCGACGGAAAGGTTCGCGCCGGTCGCCCACGGGCGGCGGAAAACACCTCGACCACGCCTAGCTCCTGTTGCAGCGATCGATCGGCCTTGCTGCGCCAATCGTTGAAGTCGCCGGCGATGACCAGCGGCGCGTCGATCGGTACCATTTCCCGAATGCGCTCGGTCAGGGCGTGGATCTGCCAGCGCCGGCCGCGCTCGAACAGGCCGAGATGGACATTGATGCAGTGAAGGTGCGGCATGCCGCGCTTGAGCTGCATCTCACAGTGCAAGAGGCCGCGGCTTTCGAATGCGTGCGCGGAAATGTCTTGGTTGGTATGCGCGACAATGGGAAAACGGGACAGCATTGCGTTGCCGTGATGGCCATGGCGGGTGGTAGCGTTCCTGCCGTACGCCACTTCGTGCCATACCGTATCGGCGATGAACTCGTGTTGCGGCATCAGCGGCCAGTCGTGGTAACGGCCCGCATGCCGGCGATGGACGCCCTGGACTTCCTGCAGAAACAGGATGTCCGCGGACATCCCGCGCAGCTTTTCGCGCAATTCATGGATGACCATGCGCCGCCTCAGGTGCGAGAAGCCCTTGTGTATGTTGAAGGTGGCAACGGTGAATCGCATGGCCTAAGAAATTTCCGGAAGATGGGCCAATAGTAGCGGCATTTGCGACGTTTGAATCGTCGCGCCTGGTGCCGACGTGGCACGATGGTGTAAGGTGGCGCGAGCCCCAGCGACCAAAGGGCCAGATGGGCCAAAACGTCCGTCTTTCGCATCATTTTCGTTCAACTCATTTTCGCTACCTCTAAGGAGACATTCATGAAGCAACAAACGACGATTCAGGCGGCGGTGGCGGGCTTGCTCGCGCTCGGCCTCGCGGCTTCGGTCTCGGCCGCCCCGGTCCCGCCGGACGCAAGCAAGGACAAATGCTTCGGCGTCGCCAAGGCCGGACAAAACGATTGCGCCGCCGGCAAGCACGCGTGCGCCGGACAAAGCACGGCCGACAACGATCCGATCTCATGGAAATACGTCGCCAAAGGAACGTGCGAAAAGGTCGGCGGCAAGACGGCTCCGCCGAAGTCCTGAAGGCGAAGTTCTGACGGCAAGTGCCGGCGCCCGAATTCGCCGGCGCATTTTTCTCCCCGCAGACCTCAAACTCGTGCCTGCCTTCGTACTCCCCGTCTCCGCCGGCATCGGTTTGCGCGCCCCCCATGTGGCGCGCGTCCGCGCCGAGCGGCCTCACGTCGGCTGGCTCGAGGTGCACAGCGAAAACTATTTTGTCGGTGGCGGGCCGGCAATCGCGGCCTTGGAGGGCATCCGTCGCGATTACCCGATTTCGCTGCATGGCGTCGGATTGTCTCTGGGGTCCGCCGATGCTCTCGACGCCAGGCACCTCACCCGGCTCAAGCAGCTCGCATCGCGGATCGACCCGGCCGCGGTGTCGGAGCATCTTTGCTGGAGCCACGTCGACGGTCGCCACCTCAACGATCTCCTGCCGCTGCCGTTCACCGACGAAGCGCTGGCACTCGTTTGCGAGCGCGTCGACGCCGTGCAAAGCGCGCTCGGACGCACGCTCCTGGTCGAGAATGTCTCCGCCTACGTTCGCTTCGAGGGTGACGCGATGAGCGAATGGGAATTCGTCGCCGCCGTTGCGCGCCGGACCGGCTGCAAGCTGCTCTTCGACGTCAACAATATCTACGTCAATGCGGTCAATCACGGGTTCGACGCGAACTCCTATATCGCGGCAATTCCTCCGGACACGGTAGCTGAAATCCACCTCGCCGGCTTCGATGCGAGCGGGGAGTGCCTCATCGATACTCACGGAGCCCGGGTCGCCCCTCCGGTATGGGAGCTTTACCGCGCCGCCATCGCGCGCTTCGGGCCCAAGCCGACGCTGATCGAATGGGACACCGATATCCCGCCGCTCGAAATCCTGCTTGATGAAGCGGCACAGGCACAGACCATTCTCGAGAGCTGCGATGCCATCGCTGCATGAACTGCAGCGTGCGTTTTCGGCTGCCGCCGTTTTCGGCGATGCGGCGGCAGTGGCATCGCTTGGCGTCGTCGCCGGCGGGCTGCAGCCCGAAGCGCGGCTCGACATTTACCGCGCGAATGTGCTGGGCAATTACCGCAGAGCGCTCACAGCCACCTACCCGGTGATAAAGCGTTTGGTCGGCACCCCGTTCTTCGACGCCGCATCCGACAATTTCGTTCGCGGCCACCCCTCGACCCGCGGCGATATCAATCGCTATGGCGCGGAGTTTTCGGCATTCCTCGGCACATACCCGCCGGCGCGCGTGCTGAAGTACTTGCCGGACGTGGCTCGTCTCGAGTGGGCTGTCGACCAGGCAAACATCGCTCGCGACGCGAAGACGTTCGACCTCGCCGCACTGGCCGGCGTGCCCGCAGAACTGCACGGCGAGCTGCGCTTCTCCTTGCATCCATCGGCGCAATTGATCGTCTCGATATTCCCCATTCTGCATATCTGGCAGGCCAACCAGCCGGCGTGCAGCGCGGACGAACGCATCGATCTCGACGAAGGGGGCGACGCGTTGCTGGTGCTGCGGCGTCCGCCCGGCGTCGGCGGCATTGCCGTCGAGCGGATCTCGCGCCCGGAACATCTATTGCTCTCGTTGCTTGCTGCCGGCCGCCCGCTCGGCGAGGCTGCGAATCGCTGCGCCGCGACATCACCCGAATTCGATCTTGCTGCCGCGCTGCAGCGCCATGTCGCAGGGCACGCCATCGTTGGATTTCATGCGCCGGTCGCCCCCACCTCAGAAAGCAGAGCATGAATGCTGTCATACCGGATTCGTTCTTCGGCCGCATTGGCGGCATCTATTGCGCCGCGACGCGCCAGATCGACAGGCTGCAGCCGCTCTTGCTGCTGGCATTCCGGCTCTACGTGGCGCGGGTGTTCTTCATGTCGGGGCTCACCAAGATTCGCGACTGGGGCGTGACAGTCGCGCTTTTTACCAATGAATACCACGTGCCG
>DASZZK010000017.1:0-3602 GCA_035544975.1 Casimicrobiaceae bacterium
ATCAGCTTCTTCGATCCCAAGCGGGTCGTCGCCTTTCCGCAGCTGTCGCTGGCCTCGGGCGCGATCAAGGGCTGGGACCGCCGCAACCAGTTCTATTTCCAGATGGTGCAGAGTCTCGCCAAGCATTACGGTTTCGACCTGGACAAGCCGTTCAACAAGCTCTCCGATCGCATCCAGCAAATCGTCCTGTACGGCAGCGAAAAGGAGAAGATCGCTTTTCAGTATCTCTCCGATCGCGGCAAGACCGTCGTTCGCGAGCACGCCTTCGAGGGCATCATTCCCAATCTCGAGCGCCGCTATCGCGAGACCGACTCGATCATGGTCCGCGAGGAGCTGGCCAAGTACCTCAACTCGAAGCCGTGTCCCGAGTGCGACGGCACGCGCTTGAAGCGCGAGGCGCGTCACGTGAAGGTGGGGCCGGTCGGCAACGAGCGCGCGATCTTCGAGGTTAGCAGCTGGCCGCTGAAGCAGACGGGGGAGTTTTTTCGCGGGCTGAAGCTCGAGGGACAGCGGCAGGCGATCGCCGACAAGATCGTCAAGGAGATCATCAGCCGGCTGCAGTTCCTGAACAACGTCGGGCTCGATTACCTTTCGCTCGACCGCTCGGCGGAAACGTTATCGGGCGGCGAGGCGCAGCGCATCCGGCTTGCGTCGCAGATCGGCTCGGGCCTCACCGGCGTGATGTACGTGCTCGACGAGCCCTCGATCGGCCTGCATCAGCGGGACAACGCACGTCTGCTCACGACCCTGAAGCACCTAAGAGATCTCGGCAACAGCGTGATCGTGGTCGAGCACGACACGGACGCGATCCTTTCCGCCGACCACGTGGTCGACATGGGACCCGGCGCGGGCGAGCACGGCGGACACGTCGTTGCCCAGGGCACGCCCGACGACATCCGGAACGCGGAACATTCTCTGACCGGACAATATCTCGCCGGGCGGCGCGAGATTCCGTTTCCGGCGCACCGGCACAAGGCCGACCTCAAGCGGACCCTGACCATTACCGGGGCGACCGGCAACAACCTGCAGGAGGTGACGCTAAACCTGCCGGTGGGACTTTTCGTCTGCGTGACCGGCGTCTCCGGCTCCGGCAAATCGACTCTGATCAACGACACGCTGTATCACGCGGTGGCGCGACATCTGTACGGCAGCAGCGCCGAGCCCGCGCCTTATGTCGAAATGGAGGGCCTCGAGCATTACGACAAGGTGATCAGTGTCGATCAGAGCCCCATCGGCCGCACGCCCCGATCGAATCCGGCGACGTATACCGGATTGTTCACGCCGATCCGCGAGCTTTTTGCGCAGGTGAAGGAATCGCGCGAGCGCGGTTACGGGCCGGGCAGATTTTCCTTCAACGTCAAGGGCGGACGCTGCGAAGCCTGCCAGGGCGACGGGTTGATCAAGGTCGAGATGCACTTTCTTCCCGACGTCTACGTGCCGTGCGACGCCTGTCACGGCCAGCGCTACAACCGCGAGACGCTGGAAATCCAGTACAAGGGCCGCAACATCCACGACGTGCTGTCGATGACTGTCGAGCAGGCGCACGCGTTTTTCGAGTCGGTGCCGGTGGTTGCGCGCAAGCTGCATACGCTGCTCGACGTGGGCTTGGGTTACATCACCCTCGGACAATCGGCGACGACGCTTTCCGGCGGCGAGGCGCAACGGGTGAAGCTCGCGCTCGAGCTGTCCAAGCGGGACACCGGCCGCACGCTGTATATCCTCGACGAGCCGACCACGGGCCTGCACTTTCACGATATCGAGATGTTGCTGACCGTGCTGCACCGTTTGCGCGATCATGGCAATACGGTGGTGGTGATCGAGCACAACCTGGACGTGATCAAGACCGCCGACTGGATCATCGACCTCGGTCCGGAAGGCGGAGCGGGAGGCGGGAAGATCATCGCCCAGGGACCGCCGGATCACGTCGCCGGCGTCGCCGAAAGCTATACCGGACGTTACCTGAAACCGGTGCTGAATCGCCGCGCGAGCAAGCGCACACCGGTCCCGATCGTTCCTCCGGTCCGTAACGGGCGCGAAAGAAAGCAAGCGGCCGACCTGCTCGGCGAGTAAACGAATTTCGCGGGAATGGCGAACTAAACTCGCGTCGTCGCCGCCCCCGATTCAAGCATTCGAGGGCAGGCTTCAGCGGGGGACTCCAGTGGCGTTTGTTCGAAGACGCTGGATTCCCGCTTTCGCGGGAATGACGAATTTAGGATGCGGTGCCCGTACTTTTGTAATGCTGCTTAGCGAACAAAAAAAGCGCGGCCGGAGCCGCGCTTTTTGTTACTGCGGGTATTACTGGATCGTGATCTGCTTCGCGTTGGCCTTGGCGATCTTCGGCAGCGTCAGTTGCAGCACGCCGTCGACATGCCTGGCTTGCGCCGCATTGGCATCGACTGCCTCGGGCAAGCGGATCGACCGGCTCGCCTTGCTGAAGGTCCGCTCTTTCCAAAGCGTCTTGCCGCTCGCTTCGACTTCATCGAGGAACTCGGCGCCGATGGTCACATCGCGGTCTTCGACGTTGACTTCGATCTTGTCCTTGGCGATGCCAGGGAGCTCTGCCTTGACGATGTACGCGTCCGGCGTTTCGACGACGTCCAGCGCGATGGCGCGGCCGGCGCCGTTGTCGGCGTTCACCGACGGCAGCAATGCACCGAGGGCGCGATCGAACGCCCGGTCCAGCGGGTTGTAGTAACGAATCAGGCTGCTCATATCTCTCTTCTCCATGGGTTGGCGGCGATTCGGTCGCCGTGCACGAAAAGAAGATGGAGATATCGCCGGACATTTCAAGGGGGGTCGCCGATCCGCGCCGGCGGCTCTGCGGCCCGCGCCGGCGGCGGTTCGGCAGCAGTTCCGCCCACGCCGCCCAACCCGTCCACCCCGGTTTCCATGGTCGGCTCCACGTTTGGGGCGCCAACGGTGATCGCGGCAAGGATTCCTTGCAACAGCGTGATGGGCGCAGGAGGGCAGCCGGGAATCGCGACGTCGACCGGGATCACGTTCGATACCCGCCCAAGGCTCGCATAGCTCTCGCCAAAGATGCCGCCATTGCAGCCGCAATCGCCGACCGCGACCACCAGCTTCGGATCCGGTGTCGCATCGTAGGTGCGCTTGAGCGCGATGGCCATGTGCTTCGAAACCGGCCCGGTCACCAGCAGCAGGTCGGCATGGCGGGGGCTGGCGACGAACCGGATGCCAAGACCCTCGATGTTGTAATAGGGATTGGCCAGCGCGTGAATTTCCAGCTCGCAGCCGTTGCACGAACCGGCATCGATGTGGCGAATGGTGAGCGCGCGTCCCAGCACACGCAGGATTTTTTTCTGCAGCCTGGCGACGAGGACCATCTCGTCCGCGGGTGGTGGCGGCGGCTCGGTCTTGATGCCGCACTTGGCGATCTGGCGCAGGATGTGAAGCATGGTTACAGATCGTGGCCCGAGTACGACAGGTTGAACGACTTGTTGATCAGCGGAAAGTCGGGAACGATGTTGCCGATCACCGCGTGCTCGATGACCGGCCAGTTTTGCCACGACGGATCGTGCGGGTGGCAGCGGCGTATCCTGTCGTCGGGTCCGCTTTCAAGGGCGAACCATACCGGTCCGCGC
>DASZZK010000018.1:0-2236 GCA_035544975.1 Casimicrobiaceae bacterium
TTCCCGATCTACTCACCATTTCGCCAATTCCAGCTTTCCGATCTGATTGCGATGTACCTCGTCGGGCCCGTCGGCCAGACGCAGGGTGCGGGCATGGGCGTAGGCGCGCGCAAGACCGAAGTCGTCGCACACACCCGCGCCTCCGTGGGCTTGTATGGCCCAGTCGATAACCTGGCAGGCCATCACCGGCGCCGCCACCTTGATCATCGCGATCTCGGCTCGCGCAGCTTTGTTGCCGACGGTGTCCATCATGTACGCCGCTTTCAACGTCAACAGCCGCGCCTGATCGATCATGATCCGCGCGTCGGCAATCCGTTCCAAGGTCACCGTCTGCTCTGCCACGGGTTTGCCGAACGTGACGCGCGTCTTGACGCGCTTGCACATCTTCTCCAGCGCGCGCTCCGACAAGCCGATCAAGCGCATGCAGTGGTGAATGCGGCCCGGCCCAAGACGCCCCTGCGCGATCTCGAATCCCCGGCCCTCGCCCAGCAGGATATTGGCAACGGGAACGCGCACATTCTCGAACGCGATCTCCATATGGCCGTGCGGCGCGTCGTCGTAACCGAAGACGGGCAGATGGCGCAGTATCTTCGCTCCCGGCGTGTCGCGAGGCACGAGCACCATCGACTGCTGGGCGTACCTCTGTCCTTTCGGATCGGTCTTGCCCATGAGAATGAAAATCTTGCAACGCGGATCGCCGGCGCCCGACGACCACCACTTGCGCCCGTTGATGACGTACTCGCCGCCGTCGCGAACGATCGAAGTCTCGATGTTCGTCGCGTCGGACGAGGCGACATCGGGCTCGGTCATGGTGAAGGCCGAGCGTATCCTGCCTTCGAGCAAGGGCTCGAGCCACTGTTGTTTCTGTTCCAACGTGCCGTAACGCTCCAACGCTTCCATATTGCCGGTGTCGGGAGCCGAGCAGTTGAATACTTCGGGCGCCCACAGCACGCGGCCCATGATCTCGCAAAGCGGCGCGTATTCGGTGTTGGTGAGACCCGCGCCGCGCTCGGATGCAGGCAGGAACAGGTTCCACAAGCCCGCGGCCTTCGCGTTCGCCTTGAGCTCCTCGATCAATCGTGTGGGCTGCCAGCGATCGCCTTGCCCGACTTCATCGTCGAAGCGCTGCTCATTGGGATAGACGTGAGCCTCCATGAATGCCCGAAGCGCGGCCTGCAGCTCGATGACCTTCGGCGAGTAATCAAAATCCATGGCTATCCTTTGTCCAATGCCTGCGTCGTAGGCTGGTCACTCGTCTCACGATTCACGCGAGCATGCGTTCGACCTCGGCCCATCCAGACTCCGCCATTGGCCGCGCCCGCCTCCCCGCTTCCAACGCCTGCGCGCTCGCCGCGTTGCCGGCCAGCGCACGCGCCATGACGCCCTGAAGTATGCCCGCCATCCGGAACATGTTATAGGCCATGTAAAAGCTCCACGCCTTGGAATCCGGTTTGTCTGCAATGCCTACGCGGCGCAGATACATCCCGAGATATTCCTCCTCGGTTGGAATGCCGAGCGACGCGAGGTCGCTGCCGCGCAGGCCGCGGAATTCGTCCGGCGACAATCGCCAGGTCATCATGTGGTACGAGAAATCCGCCATGGGATGGCCAAGCGTGGAGAGCTCCCAGTCGAGCACGGCGAGCACGCGCGGCGCGCTTGGATGGAAGATCATGTTGTCGAGACGATAGTCGCCGTGAACGATGGTCGTGGCGTCGCCGGGCGGAATATTCGTCGGCAGCCATTCGATCAGACGGTCCATCGCTTCGATCTTCTCGGTTTCCGAGGCCTTGTACTGCCTGCTCCAGCGGTCGATCTGGCGTGCGAAATAGTTGCCCGGTTTGCCGTAGTCGGCAAGACCGATGGCCTGAAAATCGACGCGGTGCAGCGCCGCGATGACGCGATTCATTTCGTCGAAGATCGCTCGCCGTTCGGACGGCTGCATGCCCGGCAACAGAGGGTCCCACAGAACACGGCCCTCGACATAGTCCATAACGTAGAACATCGAGCCGATCACCGATTCGTCGGTGCAAAGGCAATAGGTGCGCCCGACCGGGACGTCGCTTTGCGCCAACGCGGTAATGACGCGATACTCGCGATCGACCGCGTGTGCCGACGGCAGCAGCTTGCCCGGCGGTTTGCGGCGCAGGACGTAGCGCTTTTCGCCGCCGCGGAGCAAAAACGTCGGGTTGGACTGCCCGCCCTTGAATTGCTCGACTTCGACCGGACCCTCGAAGCC
>DASZZK010000019.1:0-1700 GCA_035544975.1 Casimicrobiaceae bacterium
GATGCCGGAGAGCTTCATGCCGGCAATGAACGCGGGCCAGTCGGCAATGTCCGCGATCGCAGCCGGAGTCGCAGCCGCAGTCGATGTGACCGGCGCCGGCGGCGGCGCGATGTCGGATCCTGGAGCGGCGCTTGAAAGCAGGTCTGCAGGA
Organism: Casimicrobiaceae bacterium; assembly: GCA_035544975.1. Lineage (GTDB taxonomy): Bacteria > Pseudomonadota > Gammaproteobacteria > Burkholderiales > Casimicrobiaceae > PALSA-1003. Next base: position 152 of record DASZZK010000019.1, read on the forward strand.
GGCGATTCGGATTTCGGCGCGGACGCTGCTGGGCGTGGCGACTCCGCTGGCGCGCTCCTTGATTCCGGGGGCGCAAGGCTTTGCCTCGCCGCCCTGACCGGTGCGGCCGCGCCGGAACGCACGCTGCCGAGCGTTTCATGCGATGTCGCGGGCTCGAAGGCAAGCAGCCGCAGCAGCGTCATCGCAAAACCGGTGGGCTCGTCCGGCGCGAGCGCGAGATCGGCACGTCCCTGAACGCAGATCTGATAGGCAAGCTGAACACTCTCCGCCGAAAAGGCTTTGGCGTAGGCGGCAACACGGGCCGCGTCGGCAAGCGCGTCGACGGTTTCCGGCACCGTCTGGGCGATGGCGACGCGATGAAACAGCGCGGCCAACTCATCCAGCGCCGATGGCAGGGACAGGCTGCGCTCGGTCAGCGCACGAGCCTCCGCCAGGAGCGCCGGGCCGTCCGCCGCGATCAATGCGTCGGCGATGCGATAGATGTATTCCGTTTCGACGGTACCCAGCATGGTGCGCACGACCTCGGCGCGCACTTCGCCCGCACCATAGGCGATCGCCTGGTCGAGCAGAGACAAGGCGTCGCGCATCGATCCGCGCGCGGCATGGGCGATCGACAATAATGCGGCATCGTCGAAGGCGATTTCCTCGGCACGAAGAATTTCACCGAGGCGCGCGGCGATCGTCGGCTGCGGCAGTGCCTTGAGATTGAATTGCAGGCAGCGCGACAATACGGTGACCGGAATCTTCTGCGGATCGGTCGTCGCGAGCACGAATTTCACATGTTCCGGCGGCTCTTCCAGCGTCTTCAGCATCGAGTTGAACGCCGCTTTGGACAGCATGTGCACTTCGTCGATCAGATAAACCTTGTAGCGTCCGACGGTCGGCGCGTAGCGCGCGTTGTCGAGGATCTCGCGCATGTTGTCGATGCCGGTATTCGACGCGGCGTCGAGCTCCATGAGATCGACGAAGCGCCCGGCGTCGATGTCGACACAGGCGGGGCAGACGCCACACGGCGACGCGGTGACGCCGTTGACGCAATTGAGGCTTTTCGCCAGGATGCGGGCGATCGTGGTCTTGCCGACGCCGCGCGTGCCCGCGAGCAGGTACGCGTGATGCAGGCGCCCGCGCTCGATCGCGTTGGTCAGCGCCCTCACGACGTGTTCCTGCCCGGCCAGTTCGCTGAATCGCTTCGGTCGCCACTTGCGGGCGAGAACTTGATAGCTCATTAAAAGGGTGGCGAGCCGTACCCCCGGCACTTGCAGAGAATAGCTATGGCTGCTTCCTTCCGGACCTGACCAGATTCACCAACTATGCGATGCGGGGCGGCCCGCCTTTGATCATTGCGCGAGTGTTTTTCGCGTCGGCATCATTATCGACGATGTGACCCGGCGCAGCAAGCGACCGTCGCCGATTCGGGGTCGTCTCAGGATCGTTGGCGGAGTTGCTGCCGTGCAACCGATCACGACCATAGTCGCTCGGCTGCTGCTTCGCAGGGCGTAAAAAGGTCGCGCTTAAGACGGCCGGTATAATCGCCGGCAGCGCATCACGC
>DASZZK010000020.1:0-4534 GCA_035544975.1 Casimicrobiaceae bacterium
CGGAAAAAAGAATCGCGACCTCGTAAACGCCGGGCCCGGTCTCTGTGTGCAGGCCCTCGATCGGAATCCCGAACGCGCCCATCTCGATCATCAGCGCCTTGAAGAATTCGCGGTTCTCGTTGGCGCGCAACAGCGAGTAGCCGAACATGCCCGGGGTGATGGTCTCCGGGCGCACATAGCCCTTTTCGGCCCACGACTGCGGCGTCTCCGAGAAATTGAACCATTCGAACTCGATCCCGCACATCGGCAGGACACCGAGCTTCTCGGCGCGCTTCAACACCCGCTTCAGGAGTTGGCGGGGGCAGATCGACAGCGGGACTTCCCTGCCGTTCTTCTGACTGATGAACTCGCCGAGGAAAAACGGAACATCGTCGTCCCAGGGCACGTTTCGATAAGTGCCGAGATCGATGCGCGCGACCGCGTCTGGAAAGCCTTTGTGCCAGCCGGTCAGCGTCGCGTTGTCGTAGCACTGATCGTTCATGTCCCAGCCGAAGACGACGTCGCAAAAGCCGAACCCGCCCTCGACCGCGGAAAAAAATTTGTCCTTGTGGAGATACTTGCCGCGCAGCACCCCGTCGATGTCGGACACCGCCACCTTGACCCGGTTGCCGGGCGCGTTGCGAACGGCGTCGAGCACCTTTTGCGGTGCGATTTTTTGCGGCATGACGTTCTCCCGGTCGATCGGTGTCGCGTGATCGCGCAGTGGCGATTGTAACCTGAGGCATGCTGCGCCCGCGCGGCAGGCTGATGCCTTGCATAGTGCATGGCACAATGGCCGTATGAACGAGCGTCGTGCTTCGTCGGGCATTCGCGATGCACTGGCTGCGCCCACGCAACGCAGTGCATTGGTTTCGCTGCACGCCGCGGTGCTGCTGTTCGGAGTCGCCGGTCTGTTCGGCAAATGGCTCGCGCTGTCGCCGGAATTGATCGTGCTCGGCCGTACCGCCATTGCCAGTGTGGCGCTGGCGGCGCTGCTTCGCGTATTGCGTGAGCCATCCGGCGGCTTCGAGTGGAGGCTCGCCGCAGGCGGCGCCGTCCTGGCGCTGCACTGGATCGCTTTCTTTCGCGCGGTGCAGATGTCGAGCGTCGCCGTCGGCCTGCTCGGCTTCGCCACCTTTCCGCTTTTCGTGCTGATTGTCGAAGCGATGTTCCTGCGACGGCGGCTGCACCTCGCCGACTGGGTCACCGTCGCGCTGGTCACTTCCGGCCTGCTGTTGTTGGTGCCGGAGTTCCGGATCGAAAACCGGGTCGTCCAGGGATTATGCTGGGGAATGCTCTCCGGGCTCATGTTCGCGCTGCTCACGGTCGGCAACCGGGCCCTCGTATCGCGGCGATCTGCGACCGGGGTCGCTCTGTGGCAGAACGCATGCGCTGCCGCCTGCCTACTGCCGGGGTTTGCCCTGGATCCTGTGTTGCCGACTCCGCGCGACGTTGCACTCCTGATCGTGCTCGGCGTCGTTTGCACCGCACTCGCGCACACCTTGTTCATTCGCAGCATGCGCGTCTTGTCGGCGCATACGGCCAGCGTCATCGCGACACTGGAACCGGTCTATGGCATTGCACTTGCCTTCGCGCTGTTGGGCGAGGCGCCGGGATGGCGCACACTGATCGGTGCGACGCTGATCGTCGGCGCGGCGTTGTGGGCGAGCTCGCGAGCAGATCAAGGAAAATGAGGGGGCCGGGAAATGAGAGGGTACCTTAGCGGAATCGGTGAGGCATGGCGCAGGCGGCGACGCTTGTGTAGCATCGCGCCTTCTACATCGCGACGATCGAGATGACCTTGCACATTGGCATGGTGGGACTGGGGCGGATGGGCGGAAACATGGCCAAACGCCTTGCGCGCGGCGGCGTGGAAGTGATCGGCTTCGATCCCGACGCCGATGCGCGCGCAGCGTTCGCGACCGTCGCGGGCTGTCAGAGCGTGGACAGCCTCGAGGCGATGGTCCATGCGCTGCCGCCCATGCGCGTTGTCTGGCTAATGGTTCCTTCCGGCCACCCGACCGAAGCCACCATTGCCGAGCTCGCGCCACGCCTGCACTCCGAAGACGTGATCGTCGACGGCGGCAACGCGTTTTACAAGGATTCGGTGCGGCGCGCGGTCGATCTCGCCAGCTACGGCGTGCGCTTCGTCGATTGCGGCGTATCGGGCGGCGTGTGGGGGCTGGAGGACGGTTATGCGCTGATGTTCGGGGGCTCGCCGGCCGCGGCGCGCGAGATCGAGCCCTTCGCCAGGATTCTCGCGCCGTCCACGGATTCCGGATGGCTGCACTGCGGTCCCAGCGGATCGGGCCACTTCGTGAAGATGATTCACAACGGCATCGAGTACGGAATGATGCAGGCAGTGGCCGAGGGCATGGCGCTGCTCAAGGGCAAGGAAGAGTTCGAGCTCGACGTCGCCGCGATTGCCGAAATGTGGCGGCACGGAAGCGTGGTGCGCTCGTGGCTCCTCGACCTCACGGCGGAATTTCTGCGCGCGGACGCCGAGCTGGCCGATGTCGCTCCGATCGTCGCCGATTCCGGCGAGGGTCGCTGGACCGCGCTCGAGGCCATCGAGCAGGGTGTTCCGGCGCCGGTGATGTCATTGGCGCTGATCATGCGCTTCGCGAGCCAGGGCAAGGGCGAGTACGCGGATCGTCTGCTGTCGATGATGCGCAAGAGCTTCGGCGGCCATAAGGTCGAACGGCTGGCCGAGGGCGGCCACGGGATCGAGCAGACGGCCGAGTCGAGCGGCAAAGCGAACTGAAGCGAAATCGTGATCGTCATCGTCATGGGCGTTTGCGGCTGCGGCAAGACCACCGTCGGCGAGGCGCTTGCGAATCAGCTTGGCTGGCAGTTTTTCGACGCCGACGATTTTCATCCGCCAGCGAATGTCGCCAAGATGGCCAAGGGCGTCGCGCTGACCGACGAGGATCGCGAACCGTGGCTCGACGGCGTCGCCGCCGAGATGCGCGCGGTCACCCGAAAGGGGCACCACGCGGTGCTTGCCTGCTCCGCGCTGAAGGAATCGTACCGGCAACGCATCGCTCGAGGCTTGGAAGACCCGCAGGCAGAAAGTGAGAGCAGCTCGGAGCTGCGCATCGTCTACCTCAAGGGCGACGCGAAGACGATCGAGCCCAGGCTTGCGCTGCGCAGCGGCCATTTCATGCCGGCCTCGCTGCTGGCGAGTCAATTTGCCGCGCTGGAGGAGCCCGACCAGGCGATGGTGATCGACATCCGGCAGACGACCGAAGCGCAAGCCGCGCAGATCGCGGCGGCGCTGCGCTCGACGGTATGAGCGGGCGGCGCAAGGCGAGGCCCGCAACCAGCGTCGCCCATCTCGGCCGCGATCCGCAAAAGCATCTCGGCGCGATCAACACGCCTGTCTACCGCGCGTCGACGATGCTCTTCGAGAGCGTCGCCGATCTCGAGTCGGCGGAGCGTGGCGAATATCCGGGCATCAGCTACGGCCTGCATGGACTGCCGACCGTCACCGATCTTCAGAGCGCGGTGGCAACGCTCGAAGGAGGCCACGCCGGGCTCGCGGTTCCTTCGGGACTGGCGGCAATCACGCTCGCGCTCCTCGCGGTGACAAAAGCGGGCGACCATGTGCTGGTCACCGACTCGGTCTACGGGCCTACGCGGCGGTTCTGCGACCAGCAACTCACGCGCTTCGGCGTCGCAGTCACCTACTACGATCCGTCGATCGGCGGCGGCATCGAGCGGGAAATCCGCCCGAACACCAGGGTCGTGTTCGTGGAATCGCCGGGATCGCTTTCGTTCGAGGTCGAGGACCTGCCCGCGATCGCCGCGGCTGCGCACGCGCGCGATGCGCTGGTCATGATCGACAATACCTGGGCGACGCCGCTGGGATTCGCGGCCTTCGCCCACGGCGCCGACATTTCACTGCAGGCCAGCACGAAGTATCTCAGCGGCCATTCCGACGTTATGAACGGGATCATCGTTTGCAATGAGGCGACGTACCCGAGGCTGCACCGGCTGTGGACCGACATGGGCGTTTCCGCGAGCAGCGACGATTGTTTCCTCGCGCTGCGCGGCCTGCGCACGCTGGCGGTGCGGCTCGATCGCCACACCCAAAGCGCACTGGCCATCGCAAGGTGGCTGCAACAGCGCGCGGAAGTCGCCGAGGTGATCTTTCCGGCGCTGCCCGGCTCGCGCGGCCACGACCTGTGGAAGCGCGATTTCACCGGCGCGTGCGGCCTCTTCGGCGTCGTCCTGCATCCTGTCGCCAAGGCGCGCGTCGACGCCATGCTCGATGGCCTGCGGCTGTTCAAGCTGGGATGGAGCTGGGGCGGCTTCGAAAGCCTGATCATTCCCGCACATCCGGAGCGCATTCGCACCGCGACGCGCTGGGAAGCAGCAGGACCTTATCTGCGGTTGCATGTCGGCCTCGAAGATCCACAGGATCTCATCGCCGATATTGAGGATGGTCTTGTGCGTCTCGCCTGCTAGTTGCCCTCAATTGCGTCTTACAGACCGCGTTAACGCCGATTCATTCGCCGGATGCGCTCGTCACGCTTCGGTGCCGAGATAGACC
>DASZZK010000021.1:0-7103 GCA_035544975.1 Casimicrobiaceae bacterium
GCCTATCGGCGTGAGTCCCCGGGCACCGGGCGGAGCGCAAGCGATTGATCTGCATGCCCCACCTACGCGGAGTCGGACCATGTCTTACATCGAAATCGGCAAATGACCGATTTTCGACAGCCGACCATGCGCCTACATTGGCATCGTGATCAATGTAAGCAGGAGATGACGATGAGCAAGCGCAAACAAACCTTGAAGCGAGCGGGACCTTTTGCCGCCGGCGTTCTCATTGGCCTGTCGGCGGTTACCCCTGTATTTGCGGCAACCTTGGACGTTGAAGCCGTGCAGCCGTACCTCCTGCTCGGCTCGCTGATTGTCTTGCTGGTCGGCCTGATCTTGAAGGCCATGAGTGAGCGTCCGTCGACGCCTGCCAACGCACAGGACTCGCATGCCCTGGATCCTGGCGATCTGCGGTGGCGCGAGAACGATTTGGTGACCGATATCGCCATGCCGACTCACTCGATGCGCTGAGTCGCGAAAGCGACGAAAACGGGTTTCTAGAGCCGCCGCGGGTGTGTCCCGCGGCGGCTTTCGCACGTGTGCAGCGCGGTTTCAATGGGTAGGCGGAAGGTCTATGCAGCGAGCGGGGCGCTCCTGCACGCAAAAAGCATGACAAAATCATTCGTGTCGCGCGGGTTCGCGCGGACGGAAAGGGAGCATGCAAGCGCCGGGCACGCCCTACTCGTTGGAGGTCAATCCGAATTTGCCGGAGCGCCTGGCAAGGCTCGAAGATCTGGCCGGCAACCTCTGGTACAGCTGGGATCGTCCGACGCGCAAGCTATTCGACCGCTTGCACCAATCGTTGTGGAACGCCGTCGGCCGCAACCCCAGGGCGTTTCTCAGGCGGGTCGATGAACGTCGACTGGTTCACGCTGCCGACGATCCGGTTTTCCTCTCCAGCTTCGAGCGCGCGCTTTCCGCTTACGACGGCTACCTACACGCCAGCGTGCGCAACGAGGGCCCTCAGGCGCTTCAGGGTGACGACCTGATCGCGTATTTTTGCGCCGAGTTCGGATTCCACGAAAGCCTTCCCATTTATTCCGGCGGTCTCGGCATTCTCGCTGGCGATCACTGCAAGGCGGCAAGCGACATGGGCCTGCCGCTGGTCGGAATCGGCTTGCTCTACCGTCAAGGCTATTTTTCCCAGACCATCGATGACGACGGCAATCAAGGCGCGACCTACGCCGACTCCGACTTCTCGGAGCTTCCGGTGGATCTGGTCACGGCTGACGGCGGCGCCGATCTGAGGGTAAGTGTCGAGCTTCCGGGGCGCAGCGTCGCGTTGCGGGTTTGGCGCGCCTCCGTCGGCCGGGTCAGGCTCTATCTGCTCGATACCGACGTCCCCGAGAACGATGATCGCGATCGCGGCATCACCTATCGGCTCTACGGCGGCGACCGGACCATGCGCATCGAGCAGGAGATCGTTCTCGGCGTCGGCGGCGTACGCGCGCTGGCACAGCTCGGGCTCAAGCCCACTGTCTGGCACATGAATGAGGGACACGCCGCGTTTCTCGTCCTCGAGCGTGTTCGCCTGCTGCGCCAGGCGGGCCTCGATTTCGCGAGCGCGCTGGAGGCGGTCGCGGTCAACACCGTCTTTACCACCCACACCGCAGTGCCGGCGGGACACGACCACTTTCCCGAGGAAATGCTCGCGGGTTACTTCTCGAGCTACGCGCGCGAGCTCGGTATCGACAATGACACGCTGTTCGCGCTCGGGCGTACACCCGCGGTGGAAGATTTCGACATGACCGCGCTGGCGGTGCGTGGGTCGCGATTTCATAACGGCGTGTCGCGCCTGCACGGGCAGGTTTCCTCGGTCATGCTCAAAGACATGTGGCCGCAAATTACCGCGAAAGAAAATCCAATCGACCACGTCACCAACGGCGTGCACGTTCCGACCTTTTTGTCACTCGAATGGATCGATGCCTTCGACCGCTTTCTGGGTCCGGACTGGCGTCTGCGCATGCAGGACCCCGCGAATTGGCGGGCGATCGACGGCTTGCCCGACGACGCTTTCTGGTCGGTGCATCAGTTCCTCAAATCGAGGATGCTGCAGACGCTGCGGCAACGGCTGCGCGACCAGCATTTCCGCAACGAGGGCGACGAAGCGCACCTCGATCGGCTGCTGAAGCATGCGGATCCCGTTAATCCGAACGTGCTGACCATCGGCTTCGGGCGCCGCTTCGCCACTTACAAGCGCGCGACCTTGCTGTTCGAGAACCTCAATTGGCTGGAGCGGCTGTTGTCCGACGCGCAGCGTCCAGTGCTGTTCGTGTTCGCGGGACGCGCGCATCCGGCCGACGTCCCCGGACAGGACTTGATCCGCACCATCGCCAAATTCGCGCGCTTGCCATTCCTCGAAGGCAAGGTGCTCCTGGTAGAAGGCTATGACCTGCAGCTGGCGCGCGCGCTGGTGTCCGGCGTCGACGTATGGCTGAACAACCCCGTGCATCCGCTGGAAGCTTCCGGTACATCCGGCATGAAGGCGGGCATGAACGGCGTCATCAACTTGTCGGTGCTCGATGGCTGGTGGGCGGAAGGCTACGACGGCAACAACGGCTGGGCCATCAAGCCCGCGGCGCATACGCTCGACCAGGCGCATCGCGATCGCGAAGAATCGCGAACGCTCTACGAAATCCTGCAGGATCAGGTGATCCCGATGTACTACGATCGCAATGACACCGGCTACTCTGCGGAGTGGATCGGTCTTGCCAAGCGCTCGATCGCGAGCATCCTGCCGCGCTACAACGCGACCCGGATGGTAGGCGAGTACGTCTCCAAATTCTATGGCGCAGCAGCAGATCACGGCCGTCGATATGGCGAGAGCTCCTACGCCGCGGCGAAAGTAGTCGCGGCATGGAAGGCTCGCGTCCGTGCCGCGTGGGCGGGCGTCGCTTTGCGCCGGGTGGATGTGCCAAAGTTGCGGTTGAAGTTCGGGCAAGGCCTGCGACTCGAGCTCGTGGCAACGCTCAACGGCCTCGCGCCGGAAGACGTCGTCGTCGAGTTGCTCCTTGGCGTCCCTGAATATGAATCAATCGAGCAGAAGCCCCGCCCGTACCGGTTTGCCGCCGTCGGCACCGTCGACGGCGGTGGACAGCAGCGCTACGTGCTGGATCTTGCACCCGAGGTCTGCGGTCGGCTGGATTACCGCATTCGCGCTTATCCATGGCACGAGCTGCTCGCGCACCCATTCGAACTCGGCCTTATGATCTGGAACTAGAACGTGGCCGTCTCTGATCTCGAACTCGACGCCGTCGGCAACGATACGACAAAGATGAAATCCCGCGCGCAGGAACCGAACATGCTTACCGCGCACGACATCTACCTTTTCCGCGAGGGCACGCACGGACGGCTGTATCAGCGCATGGGCTGCCATCTCGCCCGCAATGGCGACGGCGGCGGTTCAGCCTCCGGCGCCTCGTTCGCGGTGTGGGCGCCAAATGCTGCGCGGATCTCGGTCGTCGGCGAGTTCAACGGGTGGGAATCGGCAACGCATCCGATGCAGGCACGCGCGGACGGCTCCGGCGTGTGGGAACGCTTCGTTCCGGGGGTCGAACGCGGGCAGACTTACAAGTACCGGGTGGTTTCCGCGCATGCCGAATCCGCGGTCGACAAGGCCGATCCCTACGCGTTTTTCGCGGAAGTCGCGCCCGCGACGGGCTCGCGGGCCTGGGCGCTCGACCACGATTGGAAAGACGGCGCGTGGATGGAGGCGCGCGCGGCACGCAATGCGCTCGACGCGCCGATGTCGATCTACGAGCTGCATCTTGGGTCGTGGCGTCGCGGCGACGATAACCGCCTGCCACGCTATCGCGACATCGCACTCGAGCTTGCCGGGTACGTGCGCGACATGGGCTTCACCCACGTCGAGCTGATGCCCGTCACCGAGCATCCGTTTTACGGCTCGTGGGGCTATCAGACGACAGGTTATTTCGCGGCGACATCGCGCTATGGCGAGCCCCAGGATTTGATGCACCTCATCGAGGTCCTGCATCAGTATGACATCGGCGTGATCCTCGATTGGGTGCCGTCTCATTTTCCGGCCGACGCCCACGGGCTCGCGATGTTCGACGGAACGCATCTCTACGAGCATGCCGACCCGAGGCAGGGATTTCACCCTGAGTGGAACAGCTCCATCTTCAACTATGGCCGCAACGAAGTGCGCTCTTTCCTCTTGTCGAGCGCTCTTTTCTGGCTCGACCAGTACCACATCGACGGCCTCAGAGTGGATGCGGTCGCGTCGATGCTCTATCTCGATTACGGCCGCAAGGACGGCGAATGGATACCGAACCGCAATGGCGGACGCGAAAACCTGCAGGCGATCGAATTCCTGCGCCTGCTCAACGAAGCGGTATATCGCGATTATCCTGATGTTCAGGTCATCGCCGAGGAGTCGACGTCGTGGCCGATGGTCTCCCGCCCGGTGTCCATGGGCGGCCTCGGCTTCGGCATGAAATGGAACATGGGCTGGATGCACGACACGCTCGATTACATGCGCCAGGAGCCGATCCATCGTAAGCACCACCACGACCGGCTGACGTTCTCGATCTGGTACGCCTTCTTCGAGAACTTCGTGCTGCCGCTGTCGCACGACGAAGTGGTATACGGCAAGGGCTCGCTGATCGGCAAGATGCCCGGCGACTCCTGGCAGCAATTCGCCAACCTGCGGCTCTTGTTCGGCTACATGTGGGCGCACCCGGGCAAGAAGCTCCTGTTCATGGGCGGCGAATTTGGCCAGCGCCGGGAATGGACGCACGAGGGCGGGCTCGAATGGTGGGTGTCGACGCTGTCCGAGCACGCCGGCGTGCAGCGCTGGGTACGCGATCTCAACGCCGTGCTGCGAACCGAGCCCGCGTTGTATCAGCTCGACTTCGATCAGGCTGGATTCGAATGGATCGACGCCGGCGACGCAGCGGCGAGCGTGCTTTCTTTTTTGCGCAAACCGAAGAGCGGCGCGGCGCCGCTCCTGGCGGTGTGCAACTTCACCCCGGTCGTGCGCCACAATTACAGCGTCGGCGTGCCGCAAGGCGGACTCTGGCGCGAGTTCCTCAACAGCGACGCGGGCGCCTACGGCGGCAGCGGCGTCGGCAACTTCGGCGCGGTCGAAGCCGCGCCGGTCCCGGCACACGGACGCGCACACGCTTTGACGCTGACGCTGCCGCCACTCGGATGCATTCTGCTCAAGCCCGAGGGCAGCGCGAGAGCGGCGAGATGAGCGGGAGCGGCAAGCTGAGCTGCAGCAAAGCCGCCGCCGGCCAGCCCGCCGTGCGCGCGGTCATCGAAGCGGTCGCGCCCGCGGTCGACGGTGGCTGTTTTCCGATCAAGCGTGTGCTGGGCGAAGAGGTCGTGGTCGAAGCCGATTGCTTTGCCGACGGGCACGACGAGCTCGCGTGTCTGGTGCTCTATCGTCACGAAAGCGACGCGGTCTGGCGCAGTGTGCCGATGGTCGCGCTTGGCAACGATCGATGGCGCGCCGCGTTCACGGTCGACCGCATGGGCGCTTATCGCTACACGGTGACCGCCTGGGTAGACGCGTTTCTTTCCTGGCGCCACGATTTCGCGCGGCGGGTCGACGCCGAGGATCTGCTGATCGCGGCACAGGTGGGCGCTGCGCTGATCGATGGCGCCGCGAGCCGCTCAGGCGCCGCGGCGAAGCGCCGCCTCGCGGCGTGGGCCAAGCGCCTGCGCGGCGAGCGGGATCCGGCGGTTCTCACCGCGCTGGCGCTCGACGATGATCTGGCTCTTCTGGCCAAGGAATATCCCGACCGCGCTTTTGCAGCCACGCATCCGGTCGAGCTCTCCGTGCACGTCGACCGCGATCGCGCGCGCTACAGCACGTGGTACGAGCTCTTTCCGCGCTCGTTGGGTCCAAAGGTGGGCGCCCATGGAACGTTCAAGGATTGCGAAGCTGTGCTGCCTTATGTCGCAGCGATGGGTTTCGATGTCCTTTACTTCCCGCCGATCCACCCGATAGGTCGGGAGCGGCGCAAGGGCCCGAACAACTCGCTGATCAAGAGTCCGAGCGACGTCGGCAGCCCGTGGGCAATCGGCGCGGTGGAAGGCGGACACACCGCGGTGCATCCGGAGCTTGGAACGCCGGCGGATTTTCGCAAGCTCATCGCACGCGCCGGCGAGCACGGCCTGGAAGTCGCGCTCGACATCGCCTTTCAATGCGCGCCCGACCATCCCTGGGTGACGGAGCACCCGGAATGGTTTCGCTGGCGCCCCGACGGTACGGTGCAATACGCCGAAAATCCACCGAAGAAATATCAGGACATCTATCCGTTCAACTTCGAATCCGAGCACTGGCAGGATTTGTGGAACGCGTTGGCGGACGTGTTCTCGTTCTGGATCGGCGAAGGCGTGCGCATTTTCCGCGTCGACAATCCGCACACCAAGCCGTTTGCGTTCTGGGAATGGCTGATCGCGAGCGTGCGGCGGGATCACCCCGACGTCATTTTCCTGGCCGAGGCATTCACCCGGCCGAAAATCATGCATCGGCTGGCCAAGCTCGGCTTCACCCAGTCGTACACCTATTTCACCTGGCGCAATACCAAGCAGGAGTTGACGGAGTATTTCACCGAGCTGACCAAGGATCCGAGCCGCGAATACTTTCGTCCGAACTGCTGGCCGAACACGCCCGACATTCTCAATGAATACCTGCAGATCGGCGGCCGGCCGGCGTTCATGGCGCGGGTAGTGCTTGCGGCGACGCTTTCAGCTAATTACGGCATCTACGGACCCGCATACGAGTTGATGGAGCACAATCCGCGCGAGGCCGGGAGCGAGGAATATCGCGATTCGGAAAAGTATCAGCTCCGGCATTGGGACATGTCGCGCGCCGACAGCCTCGCCGACTTCATCGGCCGGATCAATCGGGCGCGGCGCGACAATACGGCATTGCAGCAGGATTGGACCCTGCGCTTTTTCGCGGTCGACAACGAGCAACTGATCTGCTACGCCAAGACCAGCGCCGATCTTGACAACATCGTCGACAACATTGTCGTGGTGGTAGTCAATCTGGATCCGGCGCACACGCAATCGGGCTGGGTCGACATCGATCTGGCCGCACTCGGCATGGAAGACGACAGCACTTATCAGAT
>DASZZK010000022.1:0-1880 GCA_035544975.1 Casimicrobiaceae bacterium
GAAGGCGAGGGTGAGCGCCACCGCGAGCGCGCCGATCAAGGCCAGCGTAATCTTCCAGGGACTGGTGCGCTCAGCGGACTCGCTCATGCGGGACTCCAGTGCGCTCCTTGTTGCCGATGAGTCTTGGTCAATTTACTCTCCGTCAACGTACTCTCGCAGCTCGCCACCGCGAATCAAGCAAAGAAAGTGCCCGAAACCTGGGACCCATAATCGATTGTGAATCAAGCGCCAAACTTCGTCACCGCCCTTCCACGCCTGAAAGATCTTCTACGGTGGGTAAGAATTGCATTGCTTGCGCTAAAGGGCCGTCGCGCCAGGCTTAAGCGCACCATGAAACCGACATGAGCGAATTGCCGGAGCCAACCGGCGCGGCGAGGAGCCGCGCGCGAATGCAAACGTGGGGGTTGATCGGCATTTCGCTTGCACTCTATGGGGTGCTCCGTTTCGTGTTCGGACCGCTGCCGCAGGACCCGGCGTATCACATTCTTGCTGACACCCGGCTTTGCGGGTTTATTCCCCGCGCGGGCGACGTGTTGACCAATCTTTCGATCCTGGCCGCCGGTGTCGCCGGCTTGTTGCTGTGGCGCCGCGTGCACGTCGAGCCTCGGGAGCGTGCGGCTTACGCGCTGCTCGTCGCGGGCATGCTGCTGACCGCGCTCGGGTCCGCGTATTACCACTGGGCGCCGGGCGATGCGCGCCTGGTCTGGGATCGCTTGCCGATGACGCTGGTGCTGGCGGCCTTGCTCACCTTTCTGCTCGCGGACCGCATCGATCCGCTATTCGCCAGTGTCGCGCTGTGGCCCATCGCGGCGCTGGGCGCGGCAAGCGTCCTGTGGTGGGCATGGACCCGCTGGCAGGGAGCCGACGACCTGCGCCTGTACCTGATCGTGCGCATCGGCACGGGTGTCGCCATCGCCTTTCTGCTGCTGTTGCGGCGCGGACGATATTCGGCCGCGCCTTGGCTGTGGGCCGCGCTTGCGCTCGATATCGTCATGACCGTGGCGGAGCGCCTGGACAACGAGATTTACTCCGCGACCGGGATGTTCGTTTCCGGCCACAACGTCAAGCATCTCCTTGCCGGCGTGCTGCTGGGATGCACGCTCGCCTGGCTGGTGTTGCGAGAGCCGTCGTCAGCTTCCGGCGACCGGCCCCGACCGTCCTAGTGCACACGCCGCGATACCGGGCAGCGCGGCAAACCGGCTTTTACACCGCCGTTCACATCGGTTATTGTCGCTGCGTCGGACGAAATAACCACGAGCGTTGAGCGCAGGAGGAGTGACATGACAATGCGCACGATCGGGCGCTTCATTTGCGCCTGTCTCATTGCATCCGCGATTCCTGCGCAGGCGCAGACGGCGGCGGTACTTCGCGTCATCACTTTCAACGGAGGCTGGAATCTTCCGCTCTGGGCGGCTCAACGGCAAGGCTTCTTCGAGGCCAACGGCGTCGCCGTGCAATTGAGTTATACGCCGTCGTCCGAGGCGCTGGTCACCGGGTTGTTCGATGGACGATACGACATCGCGCTTGCCACCATCGACAACTTCATCGCCTACCAGGAAGGGCAAGGCGAAGTGAAGATTTCCGGGGAGCCCGATCTTTTTTCGTTTATGGGCGGCGACGGAGGCTTTCTTTCGGTCGTCGCGTCTCCCGGCGTCAAGTCGTTTGCCGATCTCAAGGGCAAGACCTTGTCCGTCGACGCGATGACCAACGGCCTCGCTTTCGTTTTGCGCGAATTGCTCGAGCGCAACGGGGTCGTCGAGTCCGACGTGACCTTCGTTCGTGCGGGCGGCACGCCCAACCGCTATCGCGACCTGATCGCGGGAAAGCACGCCGCGACGCTGCTGCGCACCCCGTTCGAGCTTCTCGCGCGCAATCGCGGT
>DASZZK010000023.1:0-5739 GCA_035544975.1 Casimicrobiaceae bacterium
CGCGCATGGTGCGAGGCTTGGTCGGCCTCTTCGTCGATGACGGCACGCTGGCGCTGACCCTGATCGTCGTGCTCGCGACGGTGAGCGCGCTCGCGCATGTCGGCGCGATCGGGAAGTCGCTTGCGATGGCGCTGCTGGTTGCAGGATCCGTCGGGGCGCTCCTCGTGAACGTGATTCGCGCGGCTAAGCGCTCTGGGCTTCGTACCGTCGTAGGCGCCCGAGATCGAGAATCGTGACGCCGCGATAATTGACGCGGACAAGGCGATCCCCTACAACACGGTCACGCCGTCGGCAGGCAATAGTCCTTGAACTGCTCGCGCAAGGTAATCTTGGACAGCTTGCCGGTCGCGGTGTGCGGTAGCTGCTCGACGAAGACCACATCGTCGGGAACGCACCAGCGCGCGACTTTGCCTTCATAGAACTTGAGTATCGAGTCCTTGCTCACGTCGGCGCCCGATTTCTTCACCACGATCAGCAGCGGCCGCTCATCCCATTTCGGATGCCGCACGCCGATGACGGCGGCCTCCATCACCGCGGGATGGCCGACGGCGATGTTCTCCAGATCGATGGAGCTGATCCACTCGCCGCCGGACTTGATCACATCCTTGGAGCGGTCGGTGATCTGCAGATAGCCGTCCTCATCGATGGTCCCGACGTCTCCGGTCGGAAACCAGCCGTCTGTCGTGAGGGGTTTGCTGCCTTCGTTCTTGTAGTATTCGCGCATGACCCACGGACCCTTGACGAGCAGGTTGCCGAACGCCTTGCCGTCGCGCGGCAGCTCGTTGCCGTCGCCGTCGACGATCTTCATGTCCACGCCGAAAAGCGGGCGGCCTTGCTTGAGCGAGAGCTGGAACGCTTCATCGGCGGAAAGTCCGGCATGCTTCGCCTTCGGGGAATTCACCGTGCCGACCGGGCTCATCTCGGTCATGCCCCAGCCATGCATCACCCGCACGCCGAAATCGTCCCGCAGCGTGCGGATGATCGCCGCCGGGCACGCGGCGCCGCCGATGGTCGTGACCTTCAGGGTCGAGAGCTTGAGCTTGTTCTCCTTCATGTAATTGATGAGGTTGAGCCACACCGTCGGCACCCCCGATGCCGAATCGACGCGTTCGGTCTCGAGCAGCTCGTAGATACTCGCGCCATCGAGCCCCGGTCCCGGAAAAACGAGCTTCGCGCCGACAAGCGGTGCGGCGTACGGGATACCCCAGGCGTTGACGTGAAACATCGGCACGATCGGCAACACGACGCTGCACGCCGAGAAATTCTTGGCGTCCGGCAGCGAGGTCGCATAGGCGTGCAGCAGCGTCGAGCGATGGCCGTACAGCACGCCCTTGGGATTGCCCGTGGTGCCGGAGGTGTAGCACAGAGCGGCCGCGGTGTTCTCGTCGAACTCGGGCCAGTCGAAATCATCGTGCTCGGCACCGAGCAGCTCCTCGTAGCAAAGCAGATTGGGGATCGCAACGCTCGGCATGTGGGCGCGATCGGTCATCGCGACCCAGCCCTTGACGCTCTTGCACTCGAGAGCGAGCCGTTCGACGAGCGGCACGAAGGTCAGGTCGAAGAAGCAGTAACGATCCTCGGCATGATTGACGATGTAGGTGATCTGGTCGGGAAACAGGCGCGGATTGATGGTGTGGATCACCGCGCACATGCCGGACACCGCGTAGTAGAGCTCGAAGTGGCGATAGCCGTTCCACGCCAGCGTGCCGACGCGATCACCCGCCTGCACCCCCAGACGCGCCAGCGCGCGGGCGAGGCGGCGCGCACGGACATGGGCGGCGCGATACGTGTAGCGGTGGATCGGTCCTTCGACGGTGCGCGACACGATCTCGGTGTCGCCGTGGTTCTTGTCCGCGTGACGGATCAGCGACGAAATCAGCAGCGGTTGGTTCATCATCAGGCTGAGCATGGTTCCTCCTTCCGGCGCGGGGCTAAGCCACGACGGCTCGCCAGGCGCTTATCGCCGGTTCCTTGCACGCTATCTCATGAATGCAATATCCTAAGTCGCCGGTCGGCGCTGATTCCTGCCGCTCGCACCCCACTCGCTAACGCGAGCGGGACCTGGCTCGCTGCTCACAGCGCTTGTAATGCGGATTTTAGCCCGGTAGCATCGACATATTAACGGACCGGACCGGGTCGGCGGCGAATGCCGGCCCCGGCCTCGATGTCCGCCATCGTTCGCAACATGCGGACCAACGGAGCTTGGAGGAGATATGCGCGCACGCTCGCGTCGTTACCTGGGGCTCGCCCTTGCCGGGATGTTTTTCGTCGGGCCGGCGGTAGCCGAGGTCAAGATTGCCTTTATCGATCCGCTCTCCGGCGGCGCCGCAAGCACCGGCATTCTGGCGCAGAAGACGCATCAGTTCTACATCGACGCGATCAACGCCGCCGGGGGCATCAACGGCGAAAAGATCGAGCTCCTTTCGTTCGACAACAAGGTCAATCCGCAGGAATCGCTGATCCAGTTGAAGAAGGCGCTCGACGACGGCGCACGCTACGTCGTCCAGGGTAACGGCAGCTCCATCGCCCATGCGATCACCGAAGCGGTGCTGAAGCACAACGAGCGCAATCCGGGAAAGGAAGTGCTCTATCTTAACTATGCCGCCGTCGATCCCGCGCTGACCAACGAGAAATGCAACTTCTGGCATTTCCGCTTCGACGCGGATGCTGACATGAAGATGGCCGCGATGACCGACGTTATGGCCAAGGACAGCAAGATCAAGAAGGTCTATCTGATCAACCAGGATTATTCGTTCGGCAAAGCCGTGGCAGCGGCGGCCAACAGGATGTTGGCGGAGAAGCGCCCCGACATCAAGATCGTCGGCGACGAGCTACATCCGCTGCAGAAGGTCCAGGACTTCTCGCCCTACATCGCCAAGATCAAGGCATCCGGCGCGGATACCGTCATCACCGGCAACTGGAGCAACGACATGGTGCTGTTGATCAAGGCGGGCAAGGACGCGGGTCTCAAGGTCGGTTGGCACACGTTCTACGGGGGCTGCCCTGGCTGCGTGACCGCCATCGGCGAAGCCGGTGTAGACACACTGAAACAAGTGACCGAATGGCACAAGAACGCCACACCGGAACTCGATACGACCGTAGCCGCTTTCGGAAAGCGCTTCCCGGGAAAGGAAAATGAGTATGGCTATTGGCGCGCCAAGACCATGTGGGAGATGTTCGCGGCCGCGGCAAAAAAGGCGCAATCGAACGATCCGGTCAAGGTCGCGAAAGCGCTCGAGGGAATGAAGATGTCGACCTCGCTCGGCGAAGTCGAGATGCGCGCCGACAATCACCAGCTGCTGCAGCCGCTGTACGTGTCGACGCTGTTGAAAAACACGAAGTACGATGTCGAGGACTCGGGCCTCGGGTGGAAGAGCGATGCCAAGGTGGAGGGCAAGGCGACGGCCTTGCCGACGACCTGCAAGATGGAGCGGCCGAAGTAGAAGAACAGGGGAGGGAGTCGATGCGGTGCGCCGATCCACGTGGCAGCGCCGTCGAACGCGCTGGATCGCGACCACCATCGTCATTCGCGCTCACTTTGGTGACTGAGCGGGAATCCTCGCACACAGAATAGTTCCCGCGTTCGCGGGACGTAGGCATCTCGAAAGCGCAGCGCATGCTCGAGCTCACGACGGTTTCGCTGCTGAACGGTGTGGTGTATGGCCTGCTGCTGTTCATGCTGTCGAGCGGCCTGACGCTGATCTTCGGCATGATGGGCGTGCTCAATTTCGCGCATGCGAGCATGTTCATGCTCGGCGCGTATTTTTCCTACCAGCTGGGGCGCTGGATCGGGTTCTGGCCGGCGCTGGTGATCGCGCCGTTGCTGTGCGGCCTGATCGGCGCGGGCATCGAGCGCTACGGCCTGCGCCACGTGCACAAGAGCGGGCATGTCGCGGAGATTCTATTCACGTTCGGCCTGGCGTATCTGATCGAAGAGCTGGTCACGATGGTCTGGGGCCGCAACGCAGTCGCGAACAGCGTGCCCCAGGCGATCGACTTTCCGCTGTTCCACCTATTCGACAGCACCTTCCCCGCGTACAAGGGCCTGATGATGGCGATCTCCGTCGCCATATTCGTCTTCCTCTACCTGGCCCTCAAGCGGACTCGCATCGGCCTCATCATCCAGGCCGCGCTCACGCATCCTCAAATGGTCGGCGCGCTCGGACACGACGTGCCGGGAGTATTCGTGCTGGTCTTCGCCGTCGGCAGCGCGCTGGCGGGATTGGCCGGTGTAATCGGCGGATTCATGCTGCTGACGCAGCCGACACTCGCGCACGCGGTCGGGCCTATCGTCTTCGTCGTCGTCGTCGTCGGTGGATTGGGCTCGCTCGCCGGCGCGTTGATCGCGTCGATGCTGATCGGCATCCTCCAGACCTTCGCGGTAGCCGTCGACTATTCGATGCTGGATCTGTTCCGTGCGCTCGGCATCGCGGTCACCCGCGCTACGCCGCTGTATGACTTCTATTCGATCAAAGTCGCGACCGCCGCGCCGATCGTCCCTTACCTGCTGCTGGTTCTGATGCTCATCGTGCGGCCCCGAGGTTTGCTCGGCAAACGCGACGTATGATCGCCGACGAGCCGAGGCGCGGGTGCGCCCATCCGGGGATAGCGTAGCGGCGCCAGCCGCGAGCGTGGGGGACCCCTATGAGCGACGGCAGCATCGTTACCATGCCTTCGTCAGCTTCGACGGCGGCAGCGAGCCGTTGGGCCCACAAGTACAGGGCCTGGCTGGCGGTCGCCGTCGTGTTGCTGATCCTGCCGCACGTTCCCGGCATGAACACCGACTTCGGACGCTCGCTGTTGAGTCAAATGGGCATCGCCGCGGTGTTTGCACTGTCGTTCAACGTCTTGTTCGGCCAAACGGGGCTTCTTTCCTTCGGACACGCCGTGTATTTCGGCCTCGGCGGCTACGCCGCGATCCATTTCCTGCGCGCCATCAACCACGGTTTGCCGATCCCCGTCCCGTTGGTGCCGCTCGCCGGCGCGGCCGGGGGCCTGCTGTTCGGCATTCTGTTCGGCTCGGTGACGACGCGCAGGGCCGGCACGATCTTCGCGTTGATCTCGTTGGGGGTCGGCGAGCTGGTCTACGCCGCTACGTTCATGCTGCCCGGCTATTTCGGCGGCGAAGAGGGCATCATAGCCAGCCGGACGCGTGCTCCTCATCTGTTCGGGCTGGATTTCGGATCGCAGCTCGAGGTCTATTACGTCATCGCATCGTGGGCGCTGGTTGCAGCGTTCCTGATGCACGCCTTCATGCGTACCCCGGTGGGCCGCATGTGCAACGCCGTCCGGGATAATCCGGAGCGTGCCGCATTCGTCGGCTACAACACCCGGCACGTGCGTTTTTTTGCCTTTGCCGTCGCCGGCCTGTTCGCCGGGCTTGCTGGCGGCCTCCACGCGATCAACTACGAGATCGTTGCCGCGGATGCCGTGAGCGCGCTGCGCTCGGGCACGGTGCTGATGATGGCGTACATCGGCGGCGCCGGACATTTTGCGGGGCCGATCATCGGCGCCGTGACGCTCACCTGGCTGCAGGTCAGCTTGAGCGGCTATACGCCCGCGTGGCTGCTGTATCTCGGCTTGTTTTTCATCGTGATCATCCTCTTCGCGCCAAGCGGCCTCGCCGGGCTGATCATGATGCACGCCCCGATCGTGCGGACGAAGGCGTTCCGTGGCGTGCTGCGCGCCTATGCCATCGCCTTAGCGCCGGCAATCGTCATGGGAATCGGCGCCGTGCTG
>DASZZK010000024.1:0-2170 GCA_035544975.1 Casimicrobiaceae bacterium
CTCGCGAAGGGCTGCAGATCATGACCGGGCTGTTCTGGGATCTCGGCGCGTCAGGTACGCCCGCGGGCACGGCCGCGCGAGTCGCCGCACAAGACCGGCACGGGTCCGTCTAGGGCCGGATATACGCCCATCCCTGCTGCTGCCTGGACACCAGCTCGACCACGCCGGCAGCGACGTAGCCGATGCCGTTCAACATGTCGGCTCGGTTCAGCTTCTGGCCCCGCATAGTGTTCTCGCAGGCGATGACCTTGACGCCGGCGGCCGTCGCTTCGTCGATCCTTCCACCCACCGGCGAATCGAGCTTGAGCATGCCGATGCCGGGGCCGTAGGCGACGATCTCGATGTCGACGTTGGCCGCGCCCAAGTCGGTCTGAATGTTCTTGGCATTGTTGAGCGCGAGATTCCATTTGCCTTCGTCGGCATCGCTGACCTGAATGACCACTCTCGCCCGCTGCGGCGTCGCTTGTTGTGCCTGAGCGTGCAACAGGGTGGCAGAAAAAAATCCGGCCACGGCAAGCGCGGCGATGGCGAATGCTCTGATTCGTCTTGCAATCATGACGGCTCCTAATCGACGGTGACGCGCCAGCATCGCAACGCGGCCCGCAGGAAGCCCATTATCGCCGGTTCTTGCGCGCCGCAGTACCCGGGAGCCGGCGGCGACTAATCGATCGCGATCGCGCTCGACCCCGGCAGACTCTCGACGCAGCGTGGACCCATCAACTGCGAGGGCGTGTAGTAGCCGCCGCCGGGCGCGCTCTCGAGCAAAGTCTGAACGGCCAGCAGGACGCCATCCACGGTCAGCCGATAACCGTTGCTGGTGGTAAGCCGCGCCGTGCGGATCGAGCCAGCGCTGTTGCGCGCCTCGCCCCAGACGTAGGTAGTGTCGGACGCAAAACGCTCCGGTGAGGGCCCGGTGTTCACGCGGCCCGCTATGCGCTTGGCCACCGCCTCAATCGGTGCTAAGGCAAGCAGCTTGCGGATGCGATTGAGCCTGCGCAAGCGCAACAGCGCCGCCGGCGAGCTCGCGATGTAGACCTCGATATTGGGAATGCCGGTGCTGAAATAGGCCGTCGCGATGTCGCCCCATGGAAACGTCACGGCCAGCCGGTCGCCCGTTCCGAAGTCGATCATGCGTGCGCGATACGCGAGCGGTACTTGAACGATATGTCCGGCCGTACGCACTCTGCCGCCGAGCTTGAGGCCTTCGATCGACGTTCTCGCGGTGCCCGGGCTGATCGCGCCGGTGCCGGCGAATCCGAGCGCGAGTTCTGTCGCGTCAGGCAGCGCTTCCTTAAGGCACGCGGCGACACAATCGGTCGGAATGACGTCGAATCCCACGCCCGGGCAAATCACGATTCCGGCTCCGCGCGCGACGTCGTGCCGGAGCTGTGCGTCGACGAACACGGCGATTTCGCCGGTGATGTCCGCATAGTGCGTGCGCGTCGCCAGACACGCGTCGATCATTCGCTCGCTGGTGGCGGAGAACGGCCCGGCACAATTGGCGACCACCGCCACGTCGACAAGCGCCGCTCGCGACGCTACACCATCGGCCAGGTCGAACACACGGGAGGGCAAGGCCAGCTCACGCGCCAAGGCCTCGATCGCCCGCGCGCTGCGGCCGCCGAGGATCGGCGCCAGGTCTTGTCGCTTTGCACCCTCCGCGATCAGGCGGCCGGTGAAGCCGTTGGCGCCATAGATCATCCAATGCTTTTTATCGTTCACGAGTCCCCCATTCCTTCCACGATCTGGGCTTCCAAAAATGCCCGTCGCGAATGATTGTCGTCCTGCCGCGTATTATCGATAGGCGCTCGCGGTTGGCAACCGGCGTACGATACTCCAAAGATGCAGTTTCCCACCCGGTTTCCCATTCAGTTTCCCAGCCGGCACTCGATCTCTGCCGTTCCGCGCGCGCTCGCGGCGCTACCAGGCCGCTGATGTCGCGACCGGCACACATGCCGCTTTCGGCGATCCTGGTGATCGTCGCCGCCACGGCGTGCTTCACGACGCTGGATGTCAGCGTCAAGTATCTAAGCCAGCGCTATCCGGTGCCGCTGCTGGTCTGGGCGCGCTGGGGGATGCAGGTGCTGGTGATGGCCGCGGTTTTCGGCCCCACCATGCGCTGGGGGCTGGTGCGCACCGCGCGGCGGAAGATGCACCTGGTGCGCGGCAT
>DASZZK010000025.1:0-7419 GCA_035544975.1 Casimicrobiaceae bacterium
CTTCGTAGACGCCGAAGACCGCGTCGGTATCGAAGTCGATGCCCTGAACGTAGGCTGCGATCGCGTCGGATCCGAGCGGCGACCCGAAGCGCAATCGAATATCCTCGTTATCGAGGCGCCGGAAATGGTCGAGCAATTTCGGCCGCGAGGCCTCGGTGAGGCGGTGAACGTGAATGGCGCTCATCCCGGCTCCGATAAACGAGCTGCATCCATTCTACCGCGCCATGAAGTGCCTGGCGCGCGCTGAGCGGTTGCGCACGACGCGGTTCGGCGGCATGCTGCGCGTCATGAGCCGATCCCTTGTTCCTGACGCAGTCGAACGCTATCTTGCGCTGGAGATCGCTCGCGAGACCCCGTTGCAACGGCGTCTTCGCGAGGAGACCTCGCACCTTCCCGATGCCGGCATGCAAATCGGCGCCGATCAGGGCGCCCTGCTCGCCATGCTGGTGCGATTGATGGGAGCGCGCCGGGCAATCGAGATCGGCACCTTCACCGGGTATAGCGCGCTGGCCGTCGCGTCGGCGCTGCCCGCCGGCGGCAAGCTCCTGTGTTGCGACGTCAGCGAAGAATGGACCAGCGTCGGCCGTCGCTACTGGCGCGAGGCGGGGGTGGCCGATCGCATCGAGCTCAAGGTGGCCCCGGCAGCCGAGACCCTTGCCGCATTGATTCGAGACGGCGGCGCCGGAACGTTCGATTTCGCATTCATCGACGCCGACAAGACCAGCTACGACGCCTACTACGAATCGTGCCTGACGCTCCTGCGCGCCGGTGGTGTGATCGCGCTCGACAACATGCTGTGGTCGGGCCGCGTGGCCGACCCGCAATTCCACGACGACGACACCGACGCGCTACGAGCGCTTAACGCCAAGATCCGCGATGACACGCGCGTCGACGCCTGCCTGCTGACCGTGGGCGACGGGGTCATGCTCGCGCAAAAACGTCTGACACAATAGCGCCGCCCTCGAGTGCCGTAGTACGGCGCAGGCGGGATCCAGCCACGCCCGCCTTATCGACTACGGGACGCTTTTTCCTTCTGCGCCGGAACCGTCGTCTCTGCCGGTGCGGGAGCGGCTTTTTCCTTGGGCGCGCCCAGCCGGAGCAAGGGGTTTTCCTTGATCTTGCCCGTGACATCGCCAATGTCGGTCATGACCTTCTTGGTCTGCTCCTCGATGGCGGAGAATTTTTCGATCACCTTCGGCAGCTGATCGAGAACCGTGGTGAGGCTGCTCTTTTCCGACGCGATTTCCGGGATCTGACCTTCGGGCGTCACGGCCGCCAGGCTTTGTGCGTTGGGAGCTCCGCCGTTGAGCTCGATAAAGACGACACCGGTGATGCCCTTGAGCCTCAGGCTTGCCCTGGTGTCGGTCTTGACCGGCGCGTCTTTGCGCAGCCTCACATCGACCTGCACCTTGCGCGGATCGGCCGGGTCGAGGGCCAGGGCCTTGACCGTTCCGACATCGACGCCGTGGAACTTGACCGGATCGCCGAGGGCGAGCCCGCTGACGGACTCGTTGAAATGGATGCGGTAGAGCATGTCGTCACGATGGCCCGAGTTTTGCAGCCAGACGAAAAAAAACGCGGCGGCAATCGAAAGGCCGATGATGAACAAGCCCTCGATGAAATAGTGTCTATCCGTTTCCATGGCTATGCTTCCTTGCGGTCATCGCGCCTTGCGCTCGCGGACCGTGCAGAAATTCGTGAACCCACGGCTGGTTGGACCGCATCAGCTCGGCGAGCGTTCCGACGGTGATTTTCTTGTCGACCAGCACGGCGATTCGGCGGCAGATGGTAAAGAGCGTGGTGAGATCGTGGGTGACGATGACGACGGTGATGCCCAGGCTCTGGTTGAGCTGCTGAATCAGTGCGTCGATGCCTGTGGCGGTCAGCGGATCGAGGTCGGAGGTCGGCTCGTCGAGAAACAGAATTTGCGGATCGAGCGCGAGCGCCCTCGCAAACGCCGCGCGCTTGACCATGCCGCCGGAGAGCTCGGAGGGAAACTTGATGCCGCTGTCGGCCGACATGCCGGCAAGCTCGAGCTTCATCGCCGCGATGCGTTCCTGCTGGTCGGGCGGCAGATCGGTATGCTCGCGCATCGGCAGCATCACGTTCTGCGCCACCGACAGCGACGAAAACAGCGCGCCCTGCTGGAAAAGCACCCCGATGAGCGAAGCCTTTTCCGACGGGCCGATAGCATCGATGCGCTTGCCCTCCAAAAGAACCTGCCCCGCATTCGGCCGATGAAGGCCGGTGAGCGTCCTGAGCAGAACCGATTTGCCCGATCCCGATCCGCCCGCGATGCCGATGATCTCGCCGGGCAGGATGTCGAGGTCGATCTTGTCGTGCACTTGCTGCTTGCCGAAGCGGTTGACGATGCCCCGCGCGGAGAGAATCGGCGCGCCTTGCTTTCGCGTCCGCACGTTCATATTCCGAGCTTCTCGAACAGGATGGAGAACAATGCATCGAGCACGATCACCACGAAGATCGCCTTGACCACCGCACGGGTGGTCTCCTGGCCGACGCTCTCAGCCGAGCCTCTCGTCCTGAGGCCGTGCATGCAGCCGATGACAGCGATGAGAAAGCCGAAGATCGGCGCCTTGACGAGTCCCACGAACAGGTCGCTCGCGTCGATCGCCTGATGCACGCGATCCACGTATTGCAGAGGCGATACATCGAGAAGAAATCGGGAGATCATAGCCCCGCCAAACAATCCCATGACGTCGGAGAAGAAGGTCAGCAGCGGCAGAGTAATAACCAGTGCGATCAACCGCGGGACCACCAGCATCTCCATCGGATCCATGCCCATCACCTTGAGCGCGTCGACTTCGTCGCGTGTCTTCATGACCCCGATCTCTGCGGCGAAAGAGGACCCCGAGCGCCCGGCGACCATGATCGCCGTGATCAGGACGCCCATCTCGCGCAACATCGACACCGCCACCAGATTGATGGTGAAATCCTCGCCGCCATACGGACGCAGTTGCGCCACACCCTGATAGCCGATGACGATGCTGATCATGACTGCCATCAGTCCGACGATCGGAAGTGCATGAATGCCGGTCTCCTCGATATGGCGCGAGATCGAGGGCAGACGCAGGCTGTGCGGGTGGATCAGCGCGTGACCGATCGCGCTGGTGCAGCGTCCGACGAAAGTGATGACATCGAGCATGTCATGCCAGGCGTCGTCCGCGCCTTTTCCAAGCTGGATGACGAGCTGACGCCATCTCGGGACAGACGCCTGTTTCGGCAGCGGCTTGAGCTCGAGCCCGCAAATGAGATCGAGCAGCGCTTTATGGTCGGCGCTGATGCCGGTCAACTCGATGCCATTGTTGCGAAGCCCGCACAGGAACAACGCGCCGGGCGTGTCGAGCCTGCTCAACCCGCTCAGATCGAGCGCGCCGGACTTGCGTTTCTTAGGCCAATGGCCCAGGGATTTTTCCGCTTCGCTGAGCGTGCGGATGTCGAGCGCGCCACTAAGCGCTGCGCGATCGCCTTCGTCGCCCACGGTGACCGTCAAAGTGGATGGCGTGGCGGATTCAGGATCCATGCTTCCAGCACATCTCTCGAAACTCGGCAGCTCCTGGGCGCGCGACCTGACTGTACCGTCTCACTTTTTCGTTATACCCGGCGCAGGCCCCCCGGTCGACGGAACGGGTGCCGAACTGTAGCCCGAAGCGCTCGTGGCAGTCCCGACAGGAGTGGCCGGTGCGGTCGTCGCGGCGACCGGCGCGCTTGCGCTACCGGGCGCCGGCAGCGGAGCCGTGATCGCACTCGGCGCCGCCATCCGAGGCGACACCACCGGCTTGTGGCCGAGGCCATACGTCGCAAGCAGCGGCACTATCATCAGCGCGACAATGTTGATGATCTTGATCAGCGGGTTCACCGCCGGCCCTGCCGTGTCCTTGTACGGGTCTCCGACGGTATCTCCCGTCACTGCGGCCTTGTGCGCGTCCGAGCCCTTGCCGCCATGATGTCCGTCCTCGATGTACTTCTTGGCGTTGTCCCAGGCGCCGCCTCCCGTGGTCATCGAGATCGCCACGAACAGTCCGGTAATGATCGTGCCCATCAATAAGCCGCCAAGTGCCTGCGGTCCGAGCACGAGGCCGACGATGACCGGAACCAGCACCGGCAGCAGCGACGGGATCAGCATTTCGCGGATCGCCGCCTTGGTGAGCATGTCGACGGCCACACCGTATTCCGGCTTGGCGGTGCCGGCCATGATCCCCGGAATTTCCTTGAACTGCCGTCGCACTTCGACCACCACCGCGCCGGCAGCGCGGCCGACGGCTTCCATCGCCATGGCGCCGAAGAGGTACGGAATCAATCCACCCAGGAACAAGCCAACGATCACCATATGATTCGACAAGTCGAAGCTGACGTCGATGTGCGACCCTTCCAGCGCGTGGGTGTAATCGGCGAAGAGCACCAATGCGGCCAGTCCCGCGGAGCCGATGGCGTAGCCCTTGGTCACCGCCTTGGTGGTGTTGCCCACCGCGTCGAGCGGATCGGTGATGGCGCGCACCGACGCGGGAAGGTCCGCCATCTCGGCAATGCCGCCGGCGTTGTCGGTAATGGGGCCGTAGGCGTCCAGCGCGACGATGATCCCGGTCATCGAAAGCATTGCCGTGGCGGCGACCGCGATGCCGTAGAGCCCCGCCAGCCAGTACGACGCGAGGATCGCGACACACACCGAGATCACCGGCCACGCCGTCGACTTCATCGACACACCGAGCCCGGCGATGATGTTAGTGGCGTGCCCGGTGGTCGATGCTTCCGCCACGTGGCGCACCGGCTTGAACTCGGTGGCAGTGTAGTACTCGGTGATCACTACCATCGCCGCGGTCAGCGCCAGCCCGATCAGGCCCGCGCCCCAGAGATGCATCGTGGCCAGCTCGGGATGGTTCACCCCAACGCCGGCCATCATCCAGTCGGTAATGAACCAGAATCCAATCGCCGAGATGCCGCCGGCAACCATCAGTCCGCGATAAAGCGCGTTCATGATCTTGCCGCCGGCGCGGGCCTTGACGAAAAAGCAGCCCACGATCGAGGCGAGTATGGAAAAACCGCCGAGCGCGAGTGGATAAGTGACCGCGGCTTCGGCGTTGCCCGGCAGCAGCAGGGCACCGAGCAGCATCGTGGCAACGATCGTCACCGCGTATGTCTCGAACAAGTCCGCCGCCATGCCCGCGCAATCGCCGACGTTGTCGCCCACGTTGTCGGCGATCACCGCGGGGTTGCGCGGATCGTCTTCGGGAATGCCGGCTTCCACCTTGCCGACGAGATCGGCGCCCACATCCGCGCCCTTGGTGAATATTCCGCCGCCCAGCCGCGCGAAGATCGAGATCAGCGATCCACCGAAGGCAAGCCCCACCAGAGGCTCGATGGTCGCATGCAGGCCTTCACGCATCATGTTCGGCGCGTACGACGCCGATTGCACCAGGAACAAGTAGAAGCCCGCGACGCCGAGCAATCCCAGCCCGACCACCAGCAGACCGGTGATCGCTCCGCCTCGAAACGCGACCGCGAGCGCTTCGTTCAGTCCCGTGCGCGCGGCTTCCGCCGTGCGCACGTTGGCGCGCACCGATACGTTCATGCCGATATAACCGGCGAGTCCCGACAAAATCGCGCCAACCGCAAATCCAGCCGCCGTGCGCGCACCAAGCGCCCAGGCGATGATGACCAGCAAGACGATGCCGACGATGCCTATGGTCATGTACTGACGATTGAGATATGCCTGCGCGCCGGTCTGAATCGCCGCGGCAATCTCGCGCATGCGTTCGTTGCCCGTCGGCTTGGCCATGATCCAGCTGATGGACCAGCCACCGTAGACGAGCGCGGCGACCGCGCAGACGAGCGCGAAGATAAGTGCGGTTGACATGAACACCCCCTCAAAGTGGCAAACAACGGATCGTTACGACCGGATCGCTTGGGTGCCGGTCATTTTTATGGTGCGCGCTCGCGGCTCTAGTTCCGCCGGTCGCTGCTGCCGCGGTTCTCGCCGCCGCGGGTCTGTACTTCAGGATATGGCGACCGAGCCCGAAAGCACGCTATTTTGCCAGCGCACGGTCCAAAAAGTCGAGCCGATCTTGTCCCCAGAACGGCTCGTCGCGATAAACGTAGGTCGGCGCGCCGAAGATTTGGCGCTCGATCGCCTCCTGCGTCAACGCGTCGTAGCGCGACGCGGTGTCGGGTGAAGCCGCGCCCGCGGCGAGCAGAGCCGGATCCAGTCGCTGCTCGGTGGCAATGGAAGCAAGCGTCGGCTCGTCGGATATATCGCGTTCCTCGGCCCAAACAGCGCGCAACAAGGCACCGGCCAGGCGCAACGCGTCGGCGGCGCCGCGCGCCTGCGCCGCGATGATCCATCTCGCCGCCGAATCCGGGGAGACAGGAAAGAATTTCGGCTTGACGTTGAATGGCTTGCCGAGGTGCTTCGACCATCGCTCCAGCTCGATCAGCCGGTACGCCTGTCGCTGCGGCGCGCGCTGTTTGAGCGGCAGCCCACCGGAGACCGGAAAGATGCGTCCGTAGTCGACCGGCTTGACCGCGATGGTCGCGCCGTGCCTGGCGGCGATCTCCAGCAAGCGCTCGTGCCCGAGATAGGTGTACGGAGATATCGGCGTGAAGTAATAGTCGATAAGCTTGGGCATCGCAGGGACCGGGGGCGAATCAGATCTTGAAATCGGTGGCGAGTTTCCGGGGCACCGCGGCATTCTTCAGTCGCACGTATTGCGGGAGCCCATCCTTGAACGGCGGAAAATCCTCGCCTCGGATCAGCGGTGCAAGGTATGCGCGCGCCTTGGCGGTGATGCCGAATCCGTCGGCGGTGATGTAGTCGCGCGGCAGCATCTTCTCGACGTTGGCGACCTTGTCCAGCGGCGCGACGCCGATCTTCCAGCGGTACGGTTTGTCGGAGGTACGGATGATTGCCGGCATCACCGCGTTGTGACCGGCGAGCGCCAGCAGGACGGCGGCCTTGCCCACCGAGTAGGCGTGCTCGACGTCCGTCTTCGACGCCAGATGCCGCGCCGCGCGTTGCAGGTAGTCGGCCACCGCCCAGTGATATTTGTGTCCGAGCCGAGTCCGGGCCAGTGTCGCGATCATCGGCCCCACGCCGCCAAGCTGCGCGTGACCGAAGGCATCCTTGGACCCTGCCTCCGCCATCAACGCGCCTTCCGCGTTTTTCAATCCCTCGGAAACGCCGATACAGCAGTAGCCGAATTTTTTGACCTTGGCATCGACGACGGCGAGAAACCGGGCCTCATCGAAGGCGATTTCCGGGAACAGCAACACCAGCGGAATCGGCGTCGCCTTGTCGTCGGCAAGACCGACTGCGGCCGTAATCCAACCCGCATGCCGCCCCATCACCTCGAGCACGAAAATCCGCGTCGACGTCTTGGCCATCGACGCGACATCGAACGCGGCTTC
>DASZZK010000026.1:0-2827 GCA_035544975.1 Casimicrobiaceae bacterium
GGAATTGACGAAGAAAATCCGGTTCAGGTCGCCGGGGGTCAGCTCGGCCACGCGGGTGGCGAGCTCGAACTGCTTGGGATGGCCGCGGGCGAAGGGCGCGATGAAATCCAGCTCGCGCAATTGGGCACCGACGGCGTCGGCGATTTCCTTGCGGCCGTGGCCCGCGTTGACGCAAAAAAGGCCCGACGACCCGTCGAGTATCTTCGCTCCCTGGTCGCTCCATAGGTACATTCCCTCGGCGCGCACGACCATCTTCGGGTCATGCTTGAAGTCGCGATTCGGGGTGAACGGCATCCAGAGCTCGTCCATCGAGATCTGGCGGGGTGCGACCTGTTCGCGGAGCGTAGTTTCGGCGTGGCCCATGCGATTTTCTCCTTGACTGCGAGGCGAGCGACTTCGATCCATCGGCGGCCGGGGTCACGAGCCCGCCGCGGTGCCTCGCTATGCTACGATTCTACGCTACTCGGTACCCAAATGAGCGACGCTGGTCGGCAGTCGCATCGAGCCAAAAGCGGCCTACTCGCGCAAATCCTTCGCGTCGCATCATTCCTGAATTCTCCAAGAAGCCACGTATCCATGCGCATCGGCGTTCCCAAAGAGATCAAGGTCCTCGAGCATCGGGTCGGACTCACTCCGGGAAGCGCGCGTGAGCTGCATGCGCACGGACATGAGCTGATCGTCGAGTCTTGCGCAGGCCAGGGCATCGGCATGGACGACGATGCGTATCGCAACGCCGGCGCCAGTATCGTCGCGACCGCGGCCGAGGTGTTCGGCCAGGCGGAGATGATCGTCAAGGTCAAGGAGCCTCAGGCTGCCGAGCGCAAGATGCTTCGACCGGGACAGATATTGTTTACCTACCTGCATCTCGCGCCCGACGCGGAGCAGGCGCGCGATCTGGTCGCGAGCGGCGCGGTGTGCATTGCTTACGAGACCGTCACCTCGTCATCGGGTGGACTGCCGCTGCTCGCGCCGATGTCGGAAGTCGCGGGCCGGATGGCGATCCAGGCCGGCGCCTATTTTCTGGAGAAGACACATGGCGGTCTGGGCGTCCTTCTGGGCGGGGTGCCCGGTGTCGATCCCGCCAAAGTCGTCATCCTCGGCGGCGGAGTCGTCGGATCGCATGCCTGCCACATCGCGTTGGGAATGGGCGCGGATGTCTGGGTGCTCGACCGCAGCACCGAAGTGTTGCGCGCGCTTTGGCGCCAGTTTGGCCGCCCGCTCAACACCGTGTTTTCGACCCACGATGCGATCGAGCACCATGTCACCACCGCCGACCTCGTCGTCGGCGGTGTTTTGATTCCGGGTGCGTTCGCGCCCAAGCTGGTGTCCGCGGCGCTGGTGAAAAAGATGAAGAAAGGCTCGGTGATCGTCGACGTGGCCATCGACCAGGGCGGCTGCTTCGAGACATCGCACCCGACTACGCACGCGGATCCGACCTATGTCGTCGACGGCGTGATTCATTATTGCGTCGCCAACATGCCCGGAGGGGTGCCGCGTACCTCCACATTCGCGCTCAACAACGCGACCTTGCCCTTTGTGCTCGCGCTCGCCGACAAGGGCTGGAAGAAAGCGCTTGCTGACGATCCGCATCTCAAGAATGGCCTGAACGTCGCGTCCGGCAAGGTCACCTGCAAACCGGTCGCCGACGCGCTCGGCTACGAGTACATCGAGCCCGAATCGGTGTTGCATTAGACTTATCTCATTGGCATCGCCGCACACTCAAGCAGTGGAGTTGCGCCTGATCTGGAGCCAGCATGAACACGATGACCGATAGCAAAAACCTGGCCGCCAAAGCGGGCGCCCGCGCAGTGGTAACCGGCCGCCGGACCATGACGCCGTCCGAGGCCTTTGTCGAAACCCTGGTTGCTCAGGGCGTGACGGAGGTGTTCGGGATCGTCGGCTCGGCATACATGGATGCGCTGGATCTGTTCCCGCTTGCGGGCATTCGTTTCATTTCGGTCGCGCACGAGCAAGGCGGCGGGCACATGGCCGACGGCTATTCGCGTGTCTCGGGCCGGCACGGCGTGTGCATCGCGCAGAACGGTCCCGGCATCACCAATTTCGTGACCTCCGTCGCCGCCGCGTACTGGGCGCATTCGCCGGTGGTCGTGATCACGCCGGAGACCGGAACGATGACGCTTGGGCTCGGCGGCTTCCAGGAAACCGAGCAGTTGCCGATCTTCTCCAGGATCACCAAGTTCCAGGCGCACGTCAACAACAAGGCGCGGATGGCGGAGCTGACGTCGCGCTCCTTCGACCGCGCGATGCTCGAGATGGGTCCAACGCAGCTCAACATTCCGCGCGATTACTTTTATGGCGACATCGAATGCGAGATACCGCGCCCGATGAGCGTCGAGCGCGGCGCGGGCGGCGAGCGGAGCCTGGATGCGGCGGCGGAATTGCTCGCGGCGGCGAAATTCCCGGTCATCCTGTGCGGCGGCGGCGTGGTCATGGGAGACGCGGAGCGCGAGGCGATCGAGCTTGCGGAGCTGCTGCAGGCACCGGTGGCCAACAGCTACTTGCACAACGACTCGTTCCCGGCCAGCCACGGGCTATGGTGTGGGCCGCTCGGCTACCAGGGCTCGAAGGCGGCGATGAAACTGATCGGTAAGGCCGACGTGGTGCTGGCGCTCGGCACGCGGCTGGGACCGTTCGGCACGCTGCCGCAGCACGGATTGGATTACTGGCCCAAGAACGCCAAGATCATCCAGATCGATGCCGATGCGAGGATGCTGGGGCTGGTGAAAACGGCCACGGTCGGCATTTGCGGAGATGCGAAAGCGGCCGCGAGAGCGCTGATATCGCGACTTGCCGGCAAGTCGCTGGC
>DASZZK010000027.1:0-8671 GCA_035544975.1 Casimicrobiaceae bacterium
GGCAAATGCCGGCGCAGCTCGGCAAGACCGTCGCCCGCCTGGCGCAGCGCAAACGCGGCAGAAAACGACACCGCGACAATATGGACTTTGTGCGCAAGCGCGGCGCGCACGATGTCATCGAGCGGCGTCTGCGTTCCCAGCGAAATGCACTGCGCGCCTTCGGGCACCAGCAGCGCCTCGACCATCAACAGGCCGAGGCCATGCTGCTCTCCGGGAAAAGTGGTGAGCAGAACGGTCGGCGCGCCCGAGAGGCGCGGAAATGCATTGATCGCGCTACGCAATGCCGCTTGCAGCAACTCGGTATACAGGTGCTCCTCGAATACCTGCAGTTCGCCGCGCATCCACGCTTCACCTACCGCACGGTTGAGCGCGGTAACCGTCTCGAGCACAAACCGCTGCAAGCCCTGCCGCATCAACAAATGCGCGAATGCGTGCTGAAGCGCCGGAGCGTTATGATTCCTTACCAGCGCGAGCACGTCGCGCTCCAGCACCGGCGCGGTGGTTTCCCGGCGGGGCCCGGCGCGGGTGTCGGCAAGGACATTCAATTCGGCAAGCGGCTGATGCATCAGCTTGCCGGGCCGCATTCCGGTATCCATCAAGCGCTTGATCACCCGCAGCTTCGCAACCTGCTCGGGCGAATATCGGCGCTCGGTGTTATCGTCGCGTCCGGGCTTGGGAAAGCCGTAGCGACGCTCCCACACCCGCAGCACGTCTTTGGATAGGCCCGTCTCGCGCTCGACGGCGCTGATGTTCAGCAGGGCAATAGAGCGGTCCACGGCAGAGAATTGTCCAGGGCGATGAATTGACAGTGGCGTACCATCAAGTTATTTTAGGATTTAGTATCCGGGCTGTCCACGACACGATTTGCTTTCGACGTGATTTGTCCAACCAACGAAGCTGAACTCAGGACGTGAGCGCCATGCTATTTCGCCCGTGGATCGCCGTCGCCGTTGCTGCGTTGACGGCCATCGCCTTGAGCAGCGCGGCGCGGGCCGAGAGTCCGCCGCCCGTGACAGACGCTTGCCCGGAGGTGCTGAACTACTCATTCAACCGCCTGCAGACCGGAAAACCCGAGTCGCTTTGCCAGTACCGCGGCAAGGTCGTGCTGATCGTCAATACCGCGAGTTACTGCGGATACACGCATCAGTACGAGGGCCTCGAGGCGCTTTACCGAAAATACAAGTCCCGCGGATTGGTCGTGGTCGGTTTTCCTTCGAACGATTTCGGCGACCAGGAGCCTGGCAGCAACAAGGAGATCGCCGAATTCTGCCGCCTGACCTATGGCGTCGAGTTTCCGATGTTCGAGAAATCGAGTGTGACCAGCATCAAGACCAATCCTTTGTATGCCGAGCTGCTCGCGCGCACGGGGCAGAGTCCCAAATGGAACTTTCACAAATATCTTGTCGATCGCGACGGCAAGCAAGTCACGAGCTTCGGTACGCGCGTCGAGCCCGATAATGGCGACCTCATCGGCGCTGTAGAACGAATGCTGGCCGCCAAGCCCGCGCTTCCGAAAAGTTGAAGCGCGTTGGTCGCGCTCCGCTAAACTTCCGTCCCTGCCTTGACACGCGACTAAAGCGTCGCGCCCCGGGCGTGAGCCAAATTTGAATCCATCCACCATCGTCTTGCGTATGCAGAGATCAGGGGCGTCGGCGCAACGCCTGGACTAAATTCTCGGCGGGCAGCGACCCGCCGCTCGCGCCACACCTTCAGGGGAGGAATACGGTGCGCGTCGCGATCATCGGCTCCGGCATCGCCGGCCTGGGATGCGCGTGGCTGCTTCGGCAACAGGGATGCGAGGTCTCGCTTTTCGAGGCCAACGACTACCTGGGAGGCCACACCCATACCGTCGACGTTGCGCTCGACGGTATCAACGCTCCCGTCGATACGGGCTTTCTGGTCTACAACGACCGGACGTATCCGAAGCTCATAGCGCTCTTCGACGAGCTGGGCATCACCTCGGCGCCCAGCACGATGTCATTTTCGGTCCGCAGCGACTCAGCGGACGTCGAGTGGGCGGGAACCGACCTCGGCTCGCTATTGGCGCAACCTGGCAACGCGCTTCGACCGAAATTCTGGCGCATGCTCAGCGATCTGTTGCGCTTCAACCGTGAGGCTACGGCAATGCACCTCGAGGACCGTGTCTACGACGTGACAGTCGGCGAGTTCCTCGACGCCGGCAACTATTCGACGCCGTTCCGGGAATGGTATCTCCTGCCGATGGCGGCAGCGATATGGTCCGTCCCGGAGCGGGACGTGCTCGACTTCCCGCTGCCGACGTTTATCCGCTTCTGTCACCCTTATGGGCTGCTGCAGATTTGCGGACGGCCGCAATGGCGCACGGTAGTCGGCGGTGCGCGAACTTACGTGGACAGGATAGCCGCCGGCCTTTCCGACGTGCGCCTGTCGAGTGCAGTGCGCCGGGTCCGGCGGCGGCTCGATAGCGTCGAGGTCAGCACCGATTCGGTCCAGGGCGAGCGATTCGATCAGGTGGTGCTGGCGTGTCACAGCGAACAGGCGCTGACCTTGCTCGCCGACGCGTCGGGTGAAGAGGCGCGGCTGCTGACGAGCATTCGCTATCAGGCCAATCGCGTCCTGCTGCATACCGATACGCGGCTCATGCCCAAGCGGCGCCGCGCATGGGCGGCGTGGAACTATATTGCCCCCGCCGACATCGCAGCCGGAGATCCTGTAGCGGTCAGCTATTGGCTCAATCGGCTGCAGCCCCTGCCTTTCCAGACGCCCTTGATGATCACGCTCAATCCGCCTTTCGAGCCGCGGTCGGGGACGAAGATCGCTGAATTCGAATACTCGCATCCAATGGTGAAAGGCGTTGCGGAGACCGCGCAGCAGCGACTCGCGCACCTGCAAGGCGAGCAGCGCACGTGGTACGCAGGGGCCTGGATGGGTCACGGGTTTCATGAAGATGGGCTCGCTTCGGCGCACATCGTCGCCGAAGGTATCGCGGCGCGATTCGAGACCTTCATGAGCGAGCGCGCGGCGGCGTAATGAGGTAATGGCTTAATGGCTACCACGAATGTATCCGTTCCGAACCTTGTGCATGGGATGGTCTTGCATCGCCGCCTGCGGCCGGTCGGCAACCACTTCGCCTACGACGCGTTCTCGCTCGCGCTGCCTTTGTCGCGGCTCTGCGACCTCCCGTGGCTGGGGCTTGCGCACAACCGGCGCGCGCTGGTGAGTTTTTTCGACCGCGATCACGGCGAGCGCGACGGCAGCGCGTTGGAGCCGTGGATTCGCAAACTGCTTGCCGCCGAATCGGTCGCCGCCGAGGGCGAGATCGTGCTTTACGCATTTCCACGGATGTTGGGATACGTATTCAATCCGGTGAGCTTCTGGGTCTGCCACGACCGCGACGGCGCCGTTCGCGCCGTACTTTGCGAGGTCTGCAATACTTTCGGTGAACGGCACAATTATCTGCTGGCGCATCCGGACGGACGGCCGCTTATCGACGGCGAGTCGTTTCAGAGCCGGAAGGCGTTTCACGTGTCGCCGTTTTGCGAAGTCAAGGGCGACTACACCTTCAGATTCCATTTCGGGCCCGAGCGCTGGCTGGCGCGCATCGACTACGATGACGGCGACGGCGAGGAGCGCAGCGCATTGCTGGAGACCTCGATTTCGGGCGTGGCCGAACCGCTGTCACAGAACGCGGTGCACGGACTGATCTGGCGCTATCGGTGGTTCACGCTCGGCGTGATCGTGCGAATTCATTGGCAGGCCATCAAGCTTTGGCTCAAGCGCGTGCCCTATATTTCCAAGCCGCAGCCACCGCTGCACCGAACGACGCGATGAACACACTCGACTCCACCTTATCCGCCAATGCGCGCGGCGCATCGCTGCCCGCCACCGCGCGTATTCTGTTTACCTTGCTCGAGCGCATGGACTTCGGTGCCTTGACGCTGACCACACCGGACGGCATCACCCGGCGTTTTGGCCCGGGCGGTGCGGTGGGAGCGCTCGACGGCGAAGTGGATCTCACGCTTCGCGACTGGAAGCTGTGCGGCGACGTGCTTACCGGCGGCGACGTCGCATTCGCCGAGGCGTTCATGGATGACAGGTGGGAGACCAGCGATCTCACCGCGCTGCTGACCCTCATCGCACTCAACCAGCGAGCCCTGGAGGTCGCCTTCTACGGGCGATGGTGGCGCCAACTGGTCTTTCGCGCCAGGCACCTGTTGCGCAGCAATACCAAGCGCCGGGCGCGCCGCAATGTCGTCGCTCATTACGATCTTGGCAATGACTTCTATGGCCTCTGGCTCGACTCCACGATGAGTTATTCGTCGGCGCTATTCGGAGGCGACCTGTCGGGATCGCTCGCTTCGGCGCAGGAAGCGAAATACGAGCGCGTTCTGCGACAGCTCGCGCCGAAGGAAGGGGCACACCTGCTGGAGATCGGGTGCGGCTGGGGTGGCTTCGCCGAATGTGCAGCGCGAGCCGGCTGCCGAATCACTGCGGTCAGCCTTTCCGATGCGCAGACGGCATACGCCCGGGAACGCGTCGCCGCGACGGGCCTGCAGTCGAATGTCGAGTTCTGCATAAAGGATTATCGCGACGTTGCCGGCCAGTTTGATGGCATTGCGTCGATCGAGATGTTCGAGGCGGTCGGCGAGCGTTACTGGCCGGCCTATTTTCGCGCGGTGCGGGAAGCGTTGAAGCCTGGTGCGCGCGCCTGCGTTCAGACCATCACGATTGCCAACGATCGTTTCGAGCAATACCGGCAGACGAGCGACTTCATCCAGCAATATATTTTCCCGGGCGGCATGCTGGCCTCGCCCGAAGTGTTCGACATGCATGTGGCAGCCGCGGGGCTGGAAGTTGACGACGTGCACCGCTTCGGCCAGGATTACGCCGAGACGCTCAAGCGCTGGGTCGCCGCTTTCGATGCCAACGTCGACAAGGTGCGCGCGCAAGGCTTCGACCACCGCTTTATCCGCTGCTGGCGCTTTTATCTTGCGTACTGCGCTGCCGGCTTTGCCAGCGAGACCACCGATGTCGCGCAGTACACACTGGTTGCTCCTTAGCGCATTGCTCCTTGCAACGGCTCCGTGCAACGCAGCCGCCCAAACCGCCGCACCACCCTTACCGGCCGCGGTTATCTCGCTTGTGCCGGACCTGGAAGCAAAAGGTGGCGGACGGCTGACCTTTCTCGGCATGTCCGTCTACAGCGCTTACTATTATTGTATCGACCGCTCGCGATGTAGCTGGTCGCCGGAAGAGCCGTTCGCGCTTCAGCTTGTCTATCATCGAAGCCTGGTCGGTGCCATGATCGCCGAGCGCAGCGTCGACGAAATCGCCAAGCTCGGCTACGGCACGCCGGACCAGCGCGCGCGCTGGGGCGCGCTGATGAAGCAGATTTTCCCCGACGTCGTCGATGGCGACCGGATCGTCGGCGTCAATCTTCCGCAGTCCGGCGCTCGCTTCTACTACAACGGGAAGGCGATCGGTGAAATCCAGGATCGCGAGTTCGCCAAGGCATTTTTCGGCATCTGGCTGGTTCCCCGCACCTCCGAGCCAGCGCTGCGCAAGAAGCTGTTAGGCGAGCCCTAGTGAGCGCGGCCGCGGCCCCGCTTGCCCGTGTTCCCGTATCAACGCTTGCCGCGTATGGCTTGTTCGGGATGCCGCTGGCGATGGCGGCGCTTCCCTTGTATGTGCATCTGCCGAAATTCTACGGCGATCATCTTGGCGTAGACCTGGCAGTGCTCGGCAGCGTGCTGCTTGTACTGCGCCTTGCGGACGGCGTCGTCGACCCGCTGCTCGGTGTGCTCTCGGACCGGGGCGGCGCACGCAAGCGCTGGCTGTTGCTCGCGGCACCGTTGCTTGCGCTTGGAATGATCGCCTTGTTCACGCCGCTGCCTCGCGCGGAAGCTCCGCTGATCGCCTGGCTCTCGCTTGCACTCGCGCTTGTCTACGGCGCGTTCAGCTTGGCGACGATCAATCATCAGGCGTGGGGGGCCGAGCTGTCCAGTGATCCGGTTGAGCGCACCCGCATCACTGCCGTGCGCGAGGGGCTCGCGTTATTCGGCGTCGTTATCGCCGCGGTGCTTCCCGGTTTTCTGGGCGGCGACGATGGCGGGCTCGCGCGGTTTGCGCTGCTTTTTGCGGTGTTTACCCTCGTTTGCGCGGCGATCACGGTCACATTGACCCCCAATACCCGCGCTGCGCCCATCGCGTCGGCGACAACCCAATCCTTTCGCCTGCTCTTGTCGCGACCGCTCGCCGATCCGTTGTTCCGGCGACTGCTTCTCGTGTTCATGCTCAACGGCATCGCCGCCGCAATTCCGGCAACGCTGGTGCTTTTCTTCATCGCCGATGTCCTCGATGCGGAATCGCGGCAGGGAATGTTTCTCGCGCTCTACTTCATCGCGGGAGCGGCAGGGATGCCGCTGTGGGTGAGACTGTCGGCCAGGATCGGCAAGGCGCATGCATGGCTCGCGGCCATGCTCGTCGCCATTGCCGCATTCGTGTGGGCATCGCGGCTGGGGGCGGGTGATACCGTGGCCTTCACTGTCATCTGCGCGCTGTCGGGAATTGCGCTGGGCGCGGATCTCGCACTGCCGCCCTCGCTTCTTGCCGACGTCATCGGTCGTCGCGGCCGCATGGAAGCGACCGGCAGCTATTTCGGTCTGTGGACGCTGGCTACCAAACTGAACCTGGCACTAGCGGCCGGCATCGCGCTGCCCCTCTTATCCGCTCTGGGCTATGCTCCCGGTGGCCGCGACCCGGCGGCACTTACTGCATTGGCCATCGTCTATGCATTCGTTCCCTGCGTGCTCAAGCTTGCCGCGTGCGGGGCGCTGATCTGGTTCAAGAGATCACCATGCGGATCTGCTCGTGAGCTTGAGATTTGAAGCGGCCGCACGCGCGGGGTTCCACCCGGCATTGGCGGGCTGCGCCAATGGCGAGGTCATGCTCGCGTTGCGCAAACGCTGATGGCGCTCAACCCTGCGCTCCCGCCATGGGCCGAATGCCGCGTCTGGGTAATCGGCGCCTCGACCGGCATTGGTGCCGCAACCGCGAAAGCGTTGCTTGCTGCCGGCGCGCGCGTTGCACTGTCGGCACGCAAAGCGGAGCTTCTGGTCGAAATCGCGGGAGCTAGCCCGCGAGCAGTAGTGGAAGCGCTCGACTACACTGACAGCTCACAGGTTTCCGCGGCCTGGGAACGCGTGCGCAGCCGCTGGGACGGTATCGACCTGGTGCTCATCGTTGCCGGCACCCACGCCGAGATTCGCGCGTGGGAACTCACCGAAGCCAACGCCATGGCACTGCTCAAAACCAATCTTCACGGCGTGATCAGCACCTGCGCCGTGGTACTGCCGGCCTTGCTCGCACAGCGCCACGGCGCCATCGGGATCGTAGGGTCCGTCGCCGGCTACCGGGGTTTGCCGAAGGCCCTGATCTATGGCGCGTCGAAAGCGGCAGTGATCAATTTCGCCGAGACGCTCTATCTGGACCTGCATCCCAAGGGCCTCGGCGTATATCTCATCAACCCAGGATTCGTGAAAACCCCGCTGACCGATCACAACGATTTCAAGATGCCTGCGCTGATCACGGCAGAGGAGGCGGCGGCCGACATTATCAAAGGTTTGCGCGCGGGCAAATTTGAAATTCACTTCCCGCGTCGCTTTACCAACACGCTCAAACTGCTGCAAATATTGCCGTACCGATGGTATTTTGCGTTGATTCACAAGTCGACCGGGCTTTAAGCGCCAGATCGTCGCGCCACTTTG
Source organism: Casimicrobiaceae bacterium (assembly GCA_035544975.1). Classification (GTDB taxonomy): domain Bacteria; phylum Pseudomonadota; class Gammaproteobacteria; order Burkholderiales; family Casimicrobiaceae; genus PALSA-1003. Next base: position 7,746 of record DASZZK010000027.1, read on the forward strand.
ACGGCAAGCCGTCGGATCGCCTATAATTTGCGCCCTTTTCGGCGAATTAGCTCAGCTGGTTAGAGCAGAGGAATCATAATCCTTTGGTCCGGGGTTCGAGTCCCTGATTCGCCACCAAACACAATACTGCTTCCCGTGATAGCAGCCACTAACCTGCTACGCCCAGGGTTACGCGGGGTTACAGCTGCCCTCGAATTGCCCTTCAACTGAGAGCGCATGAGAAATCCCTGGCTAAAGAAAAACCCGCTAATGAGCATGTGGCTGAGTGGAGCCAACGCGGTAATGGGGTCTGCACGTAGCCGAGCGACTGCAGAGGCAAAGCGCCAAACGGCGGCCACTACGGCGGAAAGTACGAAGCAAATGGTCCGGTTCTGGACCGGCGGACTGATAGCTCCAGCGCCTCGGAAGAAGAAAAAGTCTCGCTAGCGCGGAATTCGCCGCACCGGCAACCCCACAGTCGCCTCATTGCGAGCGCTCCACTTTCACTCACGCGTGCGGTCGCCGACGCTTCTCGGGGTTGGTGGGGAGGTTTCTTAATTCAAGGTAATGCCGACCCGCATCGTTCACGTCGAGCGCGCCGCGTGGATTCTTATCGCCTAATCCAGCCGCAACAAGAGCCGCGACTACTGAGGGCGGAATGACGCCACGCGGCGAAGTTGCGGCTCTAAGCAGCCACTCTTCTTCTTCGCCAGTTAACCGCGTCTTTAGAGACATGCGGATTGAGCTACGTGACGACGTAGGGCAGGAGACGATCGAACTCCGTCTTGACCACCTGATAGCACTCACAGGACCGCGCCTCCAAACCCGGCCGATCGAGCACGGTGATCCTCCCTCGCTTGTAACGGATCAACCCGACGTCCTGCAACTTGCCGGCGGCTTCGGTGACGCCTTCGCGGCGCACGCCCAGCATGTTGGCGATCAATTCC
>DASZZK010000028.1:0-2420 GCA_035544975.1 Casimicrobiaceae bacterium
GGGTGGACACGCCGCAACCCCGTTCCTATACTCCGCCATCGCAATCCCTTTTCCTGCCATGTCGAAGCATCCGCTCGAGCCCGGCATCATCACCGATTTAAGCGATCGACTGACCTACGCGGGATACCTGCATCTCGACACCTTGCTGTCGTCGCAGGCACCGCTTTCGGGCACGCCGGCAGAATCGCCGCGGCACGATGAAATGCTGTTCATCATTCAGCACCAGGTGTCCGAGCTTTGGATGAAGCTGATGCTGCACGAGCTCAAGGCGGCGATCCGCTTCGTCCGCGTCGACCAGCTCGATGCCTGCTTCAAGATTCTGTCGCGGGTTAAATTAATACAGAAACAGCTGTTCGAGCAGTGGGCGGTGCTGGAAACGCTGACGCCTTCCGAGTACGAAGGCTTTCGGTCGTCGCTGGGCAGCTCCTCGGGCTTCCAGTCGGCGCAATATCGCGCCATCGAGTTTCTGCTCGGCAACAAGCACCGCGCACTGCTCGATGTTTTTCATTACGATCCCGCGGTCCATGCCGAGCTCACCGCGCTGCTCGAGGCACCGTCCCTGTACGACGAATTCCTGCGCCATCTGTCGCGATGCGGATTGGCGGTGCCGATCGCCTGCGTCGAACGCGACTGGTCGCAACCGCACCAGCGCAATGCCGAGCTGGTGCAAGTGTTCAAGATCATCTACGACCAGCCGGAGAAGTACTGGGACGCCTACGAGATGGCGGAAAAGCTGGTCGATGTCGAAGAGAGTTTCCAGCTCTGGCGCTTTCGCCATCTCAAGACGGTCGAGCGTATCATCGGCCATAAGCCAGGAACCGGCGGATCGTCGGGAGTGGATTTCCTGAAGAACGTGCTGGCGCATACTTTTTTTCCCGAGCTCATCGATGTACGCACGGTGATCGGCGCCCGATGAACGCGAACGTGGAGACTCCGGCCCGGATCGCGCATGCCATCGCCGCGCTCGGCCCGGGCAACTTGACCGAAGGCGGCATACGGCAGCACATCGCGCCGCTCTTTTCGCGCGTGCTCGGCGCCAACCGCAACTGCGCTTACTTCGCCAACCATTCGCTGGGCAGGCCGCTCGATGCCACCGCCGACGACCTCGCGCAGGCGATCGGCCTTTGGCAGTCGAAGCTGGGCGATGCCTGGGACGAGTGGTTGGCCGAGATCGGCGCTTACCGCGCGCGCCTTGCGCAACTGCTCGGCGCCCCGCGCGCGGATTGTGTCGTGCCGAAAACGAGCGCGGGGCAGGGCCTGCGGGCGATCCTGAACACCTACGATGGCGTTCCGCGGGTGGTCGCAACGCGCGGCGAGTTCGACTCGATCGACCTGATTCTGCGACAGTACGCGCGCCGCGGCCGCATCGCGCTCCATTTTGTCGAAGCGCGCGATTCGGGCCTGTTCGACGCCGCCGATCTGCTGCCGGCGGTGGGACAAGCGGATCTGGTCGTCATTTCGCAGGTCCTATTCCATACCGGCCAAGTGTTGCCGGAGCTTCCGGCGCTGGTTGCCGCGGCGCACGCTGGAGGCGCGCGGGTGCTCATCGACGTCTACCATTCGTTGGGCGTGTTTCCGGTCGATGTCATGGCGCTGGACGCCGACTTCGCGATCGGCGCCGCGTACAAGTATCTGCGCGGCGGGCCGGGCGCAGGCTACCTCTACCTGCATCCGCGGCATCTCGACGGCAGCCTGTCGACGCTCGACGTCGGCTGGTTCGCGAAAAAGGATCATTTTGAGTACCAACGGCCGGACCCGCCACAGTTCGGTGTGGGCGGCGACGCATTTCTCGAATCCACACCGCCGGTGATGACCTGCTACCAGGCGCGCGCCGGGCAGGTCTTTACCCAGGCGATCGGTGTGCAACGCTTGCGCGATCATTCGCTTGCGCAGCAGCGGCGGTTGGTCTCCGCGCTGGCCGAGCGCGGCATCAGCGCCACCGGCGGCAGCGCGGACCATGGCGCCTTCGTCGTTGTCACCTGCGGCGGCGACGATGCTCCGCGCGCGGCGCGTCGCGGAGTCGAGGCCCTGGCGGCGCGCGGGGTGATTGCCGACGCTCGCGGGCCGCGCATCCGTCTCTGCCCCGATGTGCTGACGACGACCGAGGAGCTCGACCTCGCCGCAAGAGCGGTTTCGGAGGCAATTGCAGCGTGACCCGTAGCGGCACCGCGCAAGCCGATTCAGGAACGCTAGCCCCCGTGGGTGATAATCCGCACCAGGGTCAGTACCGCGGCGGCAAGGATCGCGGCTCCGAGAAGTCCGGCGATAATAAGGTGCAAGGGTTTGATCGACATTGCGTCGCGTTCGCCGGACGCCTTCTTGCGGATGCCGAGGAAGCTCGCGAACACCGCGGCCAGCACGCGCAAAAAACTGGCCCGCGGCGGGTCCGGATCGCCGACCGGCGGCGGATAGGGATCGGG
>DASZZK010000029.1:0-6200 GCA_035544975.1 Casimicrobiaceae bacterium
CGCGAAAGATTTCCCAGGTTAGGTCTTCAGCTTTGCCGCCGACCTTTTCCAGCGCCTGATAGATCGGAACGGTGCCGATCGGAACCGGCGAATTGCGCAAGATCCACTCGCGCGTCTCATGGATATTCTTGCCGGTGGAGAGATCCATGACCGTGTCGCCGCCCCAGCGCGTCGCCCACGTCATCTTCTCGACCTCCTCGTAGATCGACGATGAGACCGCGGAATTGCCGATGTTGGCGTTGATCTTCACCAGGAAGTTGCGGCCGATGATCATCGGCTCGCTCTCGGGATGGTTGATGTTCGCCGGAATAATAGCGCGTCCGCGTGCGACTTCGTCGCGCACGAACTCGGGGGTAACGAGATTCGGGAGCGACGCGCCGAAGCTCTGGCCGGCGTGCCGGCGAGTCACGAGCTCAGGCAATGTCCGCAGCGCTTCCTCGCGCTTGAGGTTCTCGCGGATGGCGATGAACTCCATCTCCGGCGTGATCGTTCCGCACCGCGCATAGTGCATTTGCGATACGTTGCATCCCGACCTGGCACGGCGTGGCTTGCGATGCAGGTCGAAGCGCATTCCGGTGAGCTCGATGTCGGCAAGCCGCGCGCGGCCGTACGCCGACGAGAGCTCGGACAAAGCCACGGTGTCCGCGCGCTCCTCGATCCATGCTGCACGCAGCGGCGCGAGCCCGGAGCGGATATCGATCTTCGCCTCGGGATCGGTATAGGGTCCCGACGTGTCGTACACGACCAGCGGCGGATTCTTCTCCAAGCCGAAGGAGGCCGGAGTATCGCTCTGCGCGATCTCGCGCATCGGGACGCGGACGTCGGCGCGTGAGCCCTCGACATAGATCTTGCGCGAGTTCGGCAGCGGCTTGACGGCCGCCTCGTCGACGTGCGCGTCGCGGGCGAAAAACTTGTCGGGTGCGTTCATGAGCTCCTCTGCAATGCAGCCGATGCGCGCGGGGAGCGGGAGGACGAAGCACGCTTCCCTGCACCGGCATTATCCGTACAGGTACCAAGGGTCTGATCTCACCCTTCCGCTCTCGCGGAAAGGACCCCTAGCGTCGATGAAGAACTTACGCTATTCGGCGGGTCGGGGCAAGGCTCCGGGGCCAGCTCCTCACGCTGCCTGTCGTGCGAGCAGAGGCGGATATCGGGGAGGCTGAACCGTTTCGGCACGTCCCGGACAGAGCTAGACTCCCCGCAGCCCGACGCTTCCTTCCTCCAGGGATCCCTCCTACGCAATGTCCCGCACCGGCTTCGCGCATCTCCCCCTGCACGGCGGCAAAGCGCCGCGATGGCTGTTCGAGCGCATGGTTCCGCTCTCGCGCGAGATCGTGATTTTTCTGGCGGGAGAATTCGGGCGGGAGGAAGTGCTGCGGCGCCTGTCGGACCCGTACTGGTTCCAAGCCTTCGGCTGCGTCCTCGGCTTCGACTGGCACTCGAGCGGCCTCACTACGACGGTCTGCGGCGCGCTCAAGGAAGGCTTGCGCGGCAGCTCTATTAATTGCCAAAGTACTCCTGAACGGTTTCCAGAGCCATCTTCTGCAGAAACCCGGCCGTGGCAGGATCGATTCCGGCGGTGTAGGTATTGCCCACTGGCGACTTCTTGTACAGCGCCGCGTAGGTAGTGCACGCAGCCAGGTAAGTCCCGATCAGCGTGGGGTGCCGTTTGTCCGGTTGATAGAACTCCAGATCGGGCCGTTTCGCGATCGCCTTTGCAAACGCGAGGCCCGCCGGGATCACCAGCACGTCGTTATTGTTGCCGGCGATGGTGTATTGCTCCGCCAACTGCGCTGTCATCTCCGGCCTGTCCTTGTACGCCCACGTCATGAAAAAAATCGGGCGGGCACCGTTGGCGATCACCAGCTCGCTCTGCTTCTTGGCGTATTCATGGAATACGGTTTTGAGTTGCGGGTGAATCGGGCACTGACTGCAGTCGGCAATGATCACCGCGTCGAATTGCCGTCCAGGCTTGTTGAAGACGATCTCGTTGTCCCCGACGAACGAGTACTTTCCGATTCCGTTCGGTCTGAAATAGGACTCCATATCGTGCCAGTCGATTCCGGATCCGCTGATGGTGACCGACGTTGCGCGATACGCGCTCTTGGGGTTCGCGGCACGGACCAGATTGCCAACGTGACTATGCATGCTATTGTTGTAGTAGAAGAAACTGTTGCCGACCCAAAGGATCGCCGCCGGAGGCGTGCTCCCGACCTCGGTACGCTTCGGTCGGGTTTCGGCGAACGCCGCGGTGGACAGGCAGACCGCGATTGCGATGGAGAAAATGCGCTGGTGCGCCCGTTTCGGATTCAACGTCGACCCTCCTTGGTTGCTGCCGCCCGTGCTCTTCAGGTCGTCAACCCCCGCGCTCAGTCGGCGGCTGAGTGCGCGGGTTCCGGTTCGGGTGTGGGTTCGCGCTCGCGCTCGGCACGGCGCCGGCCGTACCACTGCTGCAGCCGCTCGAAGTAAACGTAGATCACCGGGGTGATGTAGAGCGTCAGGAGCTGCGAGACGACCAGGCCGCCGACCACGGCCAGACCCAGCGGGCGCCGCGTTTCGCCGCCCGCGCCCAACCCAAGCGCGATCGGAAGGCTGCCCATCAGCGCCGCCATCGTCGTCATCATGATCGGACGGAAGCGCGTCATGCATGCCTGGAAGATCGCTTCGTCGGGCGGCAAGTTTTCCTTGCGTTGCGCCTCGATGGCGAAGTCGGTCATCATGATCGCGTTCTTTTTCACGATGCCGACCAGCATGATGATGCCGACGAACGCGTACATGTTGAGCTCGATGCCGAACAGCAGTAGCGTAACCAGTGCACCGAAGCCTGCAGTCGGCAGTCCGGAGAGGATCGTGAGCGGATGGATGAAACTCTCGTAGAGAATGCCGAGCACGAGATAGATCACGAATATTGCCAGTACCAGCAGGATGCCCATCCCGCGCAACGACGTTTGAAAAGCCTGTGCCGTCCCCTGGTAGATGCCGGTCACCGTCGCCGGCAAGCGCATCTCCGCGGTCGCCTTGTTGATTTCCTTGATTGCGTCGCCGATTGCGACGCCGGGCCTTAGGTCAAACGATATCGTCACCGACGGCAACTGGCCAAGGTGGTTGATCGCCAGCGGTCCGACCGTTGGTTTTAGCGTCGCGACGCTGTTCAACGGCACCAGCGCTCCGGTCGTGGAGCGCACATAGAGCAGCGACAATACCGACGGGTCGGTCTGATAGCGAGGCTGCAACTCCATTACGACCCAGTATTGGCTGGTCGGCGCGAAGATGGTCGAAACCTGGCGCTGGCCATAAGCATCGTAGAGCGTGTTTTCGATCGCCTGCACCGAAACGCCGAGCGCCGACGCTTTGTTGCGATCGATTTCGACGGTCACCTGCGGCTTCGCGATCTGCAGGTCGCTGGTCACGTCGACCAGCCCAGGCAGCGATCGAAGCTTCTCCTCGATCCTCGGCGCCCATTGATACAGTTCCGCCGTGTTGGTGCCCTGCAGGGTGTACTGATAGGAGCTCTTGGTAATCTGACCGCCGATCCGGATCGCCGGAATGTTCTGCACGTAGGCCTTGATGCCGCTGACGCGTGCGAGGGGGCCGCGCAACTGCTGAATGACGACGTCAGCGCTCGGGCGCTCGTCGCGCGGCTTCAGTGCCACAAAAATTCGGCCCACGTTGAGCGACGCGCTCGGCCCGCCGGCGCCGACCGATGACATCGCCCCCGCGACATAGGGGTTCTCCTTGACGATCTCGGCCACCTGCCGCTGCATGTTCGCCATCGCAGTGAAGGAAACGTCCTGCGCGGCCTCGGTAAATACCAGGATCAGCCCCTGATCGTCGGCCGGCAGGAATCCCTTCGACATGGTGTTGAACAGCACCCCTGTTGCGAGGGTGACCGCAAAAAATACGGCCAGCGTCACCCGCCGGTATTCGAGCGCCAAGGTCAGCGTCCTGCGATAGCTGCCGAGCAGCGCGTTGAACATCCTCTCGCTCCAAGCGTAGAAGCGGCCGTGCTTTTTCGTTCGCTCGTCGACCAGCATGCGGCTGCACAGCATCGGCGTCAGCGTCAGCGAGACGACGCCCGAGATCAGCACCGCGACGATGATGACAACGCCGAATTCACGCAGCAGACGGCCGAGGATCCCGCCCATGAACAGCACCGGGATGAACACCGCGATGAGCGAGAGCGTCATCGATACGATCGTGAATCCAACCTCCTTGGAACCATCGAGCGTCGCCTGTAGCCGTGATTTACCCATCTCCATGTGGCGCGTGATGTTCTCGAGCATGACGATCGCATCGTCGACGACGAATCCGACGCACAGCGTGAGCGCCATCAACGACAGGTTGTCGAGGCTGTAGCTGAACGCGTACATCACCGCGAACGTGCCGATGATCGACAGCGGCAATGCAAGGCTGGGAATGATCGTGGCGGAAGCGCTGCGCAGGAAGACAAAGATGACCGCCACGACGAGTCCCAACGCGAGCAACAGTGACTCTTGAACGTCGCGGACGCCGTTGCGGATCGGCACCGAGCGGTCGTAAAACATGGTGAGCTGAATTGCCGGCGGGAGCTGCGCCTCGAAGGTCGGCAAAATCTTCTTTATCGCGTCGGAGATCTCGATGGTGTTCGTTCCCGGCTGGCGCTGCACGCCGAGCATGATGCCGCGCGTGCCGTTGTGCCACGCCGCGATCTTGTCGTTCTGCACGCTGTCGAATACCCGTCCGATCTCATTCAGCCGCACCGGGGCGCCGTTGCGATAGGCGACGATGATCGGTGCATAGGCTTGCGCAGTCATGAGCTGACCGGTAGCTTGGATCGAAGTTGCCTTGTCGCTACCGTACAGCGTTCCCGTCGGCAAGTTGACATTGCTGTTGCCCACCGCCTGTTCAACGTCGGTCAGCGCGATGCCGCGAGTGGCCAGGGCGTTCGGGTCGAGCTGAATGCGTACCGCGTACTGCTGCGAGCCGTATACCTGCACCTGCGCCACGCCGCTGATCGTCGATATCTGCTGGGCGAGCAGGTTCTCCGCATATTCGGCAACGGTGGATAGCGGCAAAGTCGTCGACGACAGCACGATGTTCATGATCGGCGCGTCAGCCGGGTTTACCTTGCGCTGCGTCGGTGGCGTCGGCATCGACGGGGGCAGCGAGCGTGCCGCGGCAGCGATCGCCGACTGCACGTCCTGAGCGGCGGCGTCGATGCTGCGGTCGAGCGAGAACTGCAGCGTGATGGTCACCAGGCCATCGGTGGACACCGAGGTCATCGTGTCGACGCCGGCGATCGTCGAGAACTGCTTCTCCAGCGGCGTCGCGACGGCGGAGGCCATCGTATCCGGGTTCGCGCCGGAGAGTTGCGCCTGTACCTGGATTGTCGGGAAGTCGACATTAGGCAGCGCATTGATCGGCAGCAGCCGATACCCGAGGATGCCGAAGATCAGGATACCGACCATGACCAGCACGGTCATCACCGGACGGCTGACGAAAAGCCCGGAGATGTTCACGATGCGCGCAAATCCTTGCCGACGTTCACCTTGGTCCCGGGAGCGAGCCGCAGCTGGCCGACAATGACGACTTGCTCGCCGGGCTGCAAGCCGCTTGCGACGACAGTGTCGTCGCCTTCGGCGCGAGCGATCTTGATCACGCGCATCTCGACCGTCTGATCAGGTTTCACGACGTAAACATACTGACCCGCCGGGCCGTTCTGAATCGCGGCCGACGGGGCGACGACGGCGTCCTTCTGCTCGTAGAGCGTGAGCACGACGTTGACGAATTGCCCCGGCCACAGCGCTTTGTCGGTGTTGGGAAACTCGGCCTTGAGCTTGATCGTTCCGGTCGTCATATCGGCCGTGTTGTCGATGAACGACAGCTTGCCGGCGACCGGAGCGTGCGGCGAGTTGGTGAAGGCAGCCTGCACCTTGAGCACGCCGTCGACCTGATACTTGCGGACGTCCGAGACATTCTGTTCCGGGACCGAAAACGAGGTGTAGATCGGGACGACCTGATTGACGGTGACGAGCGGGTTGGTGTCGTTGGCCTTGACCAGATTGCCCTGCTGGATCTGGATGCGCCCTGCATAGCCGGTGACCGGGGAACGTATCGTGCAGTAATCGAGCGACAGCCTGGCGTTCTCGATCGCGGCTTCGTCGGCGCTTACCGTCGCGGCGGCGGTTGCGGTATTGGTCTGCACCTGCGCGTAGGCGTCA
>DASZZK010000030.1:0-5841 GCA_035544975.1 Casimicrobiaceae bacterium
CGGTGGCGGTGAAGCCGGAGGTGCTGCTCCTCGACGAGCCGACATCGGCGCTGGATCCGATCTCGACTGCGAAAATCGAGGAGCTGATCAGCGAGCTCAAGGCCGATTACACCATCGCCATCGTCACCCACAATATGCAGCAGGCGGCGCGGGTCTCGGACTTTACCGCCTACATGTACCTGGGTGAGCTGATCGAGTTCAGCGCCACCGACGAGATCTTCATCAAGCCCAAACGCAAGGAAACCGAGGATTACATCACCGGCCGCTTCGGCTGAATTGCGCCACGGGATCACGAAGGAGCCAAGCTTGAACGAACACACTTCCAAGCAGTTCGATGTCGAGATGGAAGGCATACGCTCCGGCGTGCTGTTGATGGGCGGCCTGGTCGAGACGCAGATCGCGCGGGCCATCGCGGCGCTCAAGTCGTCCGACGTCGACCTGATCGACGCGGTTGCCACCGACGAGCTGGCGATCAATCAGATGCAGGTCGATCTCGATCAGCAGTGCAGTCAGATCATTGCCAAGAGGCAGCCCGCGGCGATCGACCTGAGAATGGTGCTGACGGTGGTCAAGGTCGTCAACGAGCTGGAGCGTATCGGCGACGAAATCAAGAAAATCGCCTACAAGGCGCAACAGATGCAGCGCCCCGAGCGCCTGTCCAACGTGCGTTTCCACGAGATTACCCGCGCCGCCGAGCTTGCCGAGGACAACCTGCGGCTCGCGCTGGACGCCTTTGCCCGGCTCGACGTCAAAGCCGCAGCGCAGGTGATCAGCGACGACGAGGCGATCGACGCCGCGTTCCTGGCGATTCTGCGCCAGCTGATCAGCTACATGATGGAAGACCCGCGCACCATCACGCCGGCGCTAGAGATTGTCTTCATCGCCAAGTCGATCGAGCGCATCGGCGACCACGCCAAGAACATCGCCGAGAATGTCGTTCATGTGGTCAAGGGTAAGGATGTGCGTCACGCCACCGCGGAACAGATCCGTGCCGAGGTCGCCGAGTGAGCTCGCTTAGCGTGGTTACTTAGTCTTGCTGATTGGAAAGAAGCGATCTCGCATGAGACCTGGACTCCGCCAATGACCACGTCGATCCTGGTCGTCGAGGACGAGCCCGCGATCCAGGAATTGCTGCGTCTGAATCTCGAGGACGCGGGCTTTACCGTGCACACCGTCGCCGACGCGGAGAGCGCGCAGGCGCAGATCAGGAACGCGCTGCCGGACCTGATTCTTCTCGACTGGATGCTGCCCGGACAATCGGGCCTCGCGTTTGCGCGGACCCTGCGCAGTAACGCCCGGACTCGGGAACTCCCCATCATCATGGTGACCGCGCGAAGCGACGAAGCCGATCGAATCTCGGGTCTCGAGGCCTGGGTCGACGATTACGTCACCAAGCCCTTCTCGCCGCGCGAGCTCAAGGCCCGCATCAAGACGGTATTGCGCCGGCGTGCGCCGGAGTCGGCGCAGGAGACGCTGACCGTCGGCACTCTAACGCTGGATCCGGCCACGCATCGGGTCACCGCCGATGGTTCACCGGTTGAGCTGGGCCCGACCGAATTCCGCCTGCTCAAGTTCTTCATGGCGCGTCCTGAGCGGGTGCACAGCCGTACGCATCTGCTCGACCAGGTCTGGGGCGATCACGTCTACATCGAGGAGCGGACGATCGACGTTCACATACGCCGCTTGCGGCGTGCGCTCGAGCCGCACGGAAAAGCGGGGATGCTGGAAACCGTGCGCGGCAGCGGCTATCGGCTTGCGGCGCCAAGATAGCGGCCTGCATTCGTCGCCCGACCGTCAACTTAGCGCGTTGCTCACATGAATCTCATCTGGCTGCGCGGTTTGGCGGCGCCGGCGATGATCATGGTGCTTGCGCTTGCGGTGGGTTTGATCGACGGCGTGACTGCTGCGTTGACCGTGGTCGCCGTGGGCGCACTGGCGATCATCGTCTGGCATTTGTTGCAACTCGACGCGCTTGCTCGATGGGCGTCTGGTCCGATCGAAGTGCCGGTGCCGGAAGGCCGCGGCACCTGGGCGCTTGCCTATGCCGCGCTTTATCACCGCGTGCGCCTGCGCTCGGCGCGGCAGCGCGACCTGCGACTCGCCCTTGACCGCTTCGTCAGCGGCGCCAGGGCGCTTCCGGAAGGCGTGGTGGTGCTCAATGCCGACGACCGCATCGAATGGGCGAATCCCCGCGCCGAAGCGCATCTGGGTCTCGACCTCAAGCACGACAGCGGCGCGCCGATCGTCAATCTCGTGCGGCACCCGGCGTTCGTGCAGTACCTCGCCGTGGGCGACTTCAGCGAGCCGGTGATCATCCAGTCGACGCGCGAAAGTGCCTTGACGCTGTCGCTGCAGATCGTTCCTTTTGGCGTCGAAGAAAAGCTGCTGATGAGCCGCGACATCACCCGTCTCGAGGCGGTCGCCCGCGTCCGGCGCGATTTCATCGCCAACGTCTCACATGAGCTCAAGACGCCGCTGACGGTGCTCGCGGGATTCATCGAGACCTTGACCGACGTCGAGATGGACGAGCGGCAGCGCCAGCGCTGCCTGGCGCTGATGCGCGAGCAAGCGAACAGCATGCAGCGGCTGGTCGAGGACCTGCTGACGCTCTCCGCGCTCGAAAGCGAGCAGTTGGTCAACGAGGGCGAGTTCGCGGTCGTGCCCTTGCTGCTGGCGGTGTCCTCGGACGCCAAAGCGCTTTCCGGGGGCCGGCACGAAGTCACGCTGACCATCCGCGACGCGGCGACGTTGCTCGGAAGCCGCGAAGAGCTGGCAAGCGCGTTCGGCAATCTGGTCAGCAACGCCGTGCGCTACACGCGCGAGGGCGGGCGCATTTCGCTCGAATGGCGGGTTACCGACGCCGGCGGCGAATTCACGGTCGCGGACAGCGGCATCGGTATCGCGTCGGAGCATGTGCCGCGACTGACCGAGCGCTTCTACCGCGTCGATCGCAGCCGTTCCAGGGCCAGCGGCGGTACCGGGCTTGGCCTTGCGATCGTAAAGCACGTGTTGATCCGGCATCAGGGCGAATTGATCATCGCCAGCGAGGAGGGCAGAGGTAGCAGTTTCACGGTCCTGCTGCCTCTCCACCGAGTCAGGCTCGTTGCCGACGGCGCTACGGCTGACGCCGTGGGGTTGGAGCATGGCGCCTGAGAAGGGCTTCAACGTATTGTTCCTTTGCACCCGCAACTCGGCCCGCAGCATCATGGCCGAAGTGATCATGAACGACGTCGGTCATGGCAGATTCAAGGGGTTTTCCGCGGGTAGCTATCCCGCGAGCGCGCCGAATCCATTCGCACTCGAAACCCTGAGGCGCCTGCACTTTCCAACCGATGGTCTATACAGCAAGGATTGGGCAGAATTCGCCAAGCCAAACGCGCCGGTCATGGATTTCGTGCTGACCGTATGCGACAGCGCTGCGGGCGAGATTTGCCCGGTCTGGCCGGGCCAACCGATCACCGCCCACTGGGGTGTCGAAGATCCATCGCAGTTTCAGGGAACGGACGAGGAAAAAAGCCGCGAGTTTGTTCGAGTCGCCAATGTCCTCAAGCGGCGCATCGAACTGTTCACGAGCCTGCCCATAGAGAAGCTCGAGCGCCTGGCGCTCGAGCGGCAGCTCAAGGACATCGGCAAGCAATGAGTCTTTCACGCCGCCTCGCCGCCGAAGCGCTTGGCACGGCATTCCTGCTCGCCGTCGTCGTCGGTTCCGGGATCATGGCCGAGCGACTGGCCGCTGGCAATGCAGGTATCACGCTGCTGGCCAACAGCATCGCGACCGGCTGCGGTCTCTGGGTCCTCATCACCATCTTCGGCCCCATCTCCGGTGCTCACTTCAATCCCGCCGTGACCTTGTCGTTTGCCGCCGTGGGCGAGTTCGCCTGGCGCGACGTGCTGCCCTATGTGTCGACGCAGATCGTCTTTGCCTACGCCGGCGTCGCTGCGGCACATCTGATGTTCGACTTGCCGCTGTTTACCGCATCGGAGCGCGCGCGCGGGCCCGAATCAATGGTGGAGCGAAGCTGTGGCGACGGCTGGATTGATGTTGACGATTTGGCTTGGCGCCCGCGTTGGTCCGAAATGGGTCGGCGGCTTGGTGGCTGCTTACATTACCGGCGCCTACTGGTTCACCGCTTCGACCTCATTTGCGAACCCAGCGGTGACCTTGGCGCGAGCCGCAACGAATACCTTCACAGGCATTCGTCCTTCTGACGTTGGAGGCTTTGTCGCTGTGGAGATTATCGCGGCGCTCGCGGCGACCTTCCTCGCGCGCTGGTTCTACCAAACGCCGAAGCGGTCCGATCCCAGGTAGAGTCTCCTCGTCGGCAACACGTTTTGAATCCGGCATCCGGGCGAATGGATCCGTGGTTACCAATACCTCATCGCCGCCGCGAACAGGCTCTTCAGATCCTCGCGCGAGACCTCCTTGGGTGCGTTTCGGATCACTCGGTACTGCGGCTCGGATCCGGTGGCCAGCGCGTTGACATCGGCGAGGGTGAAGCCAAGATCCGAAAGCCCGTTCGGCATGCCCGTGGCCCGCATCATCTCGATAACACGCCCGGCAAGCGCCTCGCCCGCGTCTTCCGGCAGAGCATCGCGCGTCTCGGCGCCCAGGCATGCCGCGCCGTGCAGGTGGCGCTGAGGAGAGCACGACGCGGTATAGCGCCACACCGAGGGGTTGTTGAGCACCACCGCCATGCCGTGCGGCACCAGCGACTTGGCCGCCGGATAGCCTTCGAGGTGAAAATCCCGCGTCAGGCCTGACACGGGATAAGACAGGCCGTGCGGCAGATGACATCCGGCCGCGTTAAACGCGATGCCGGCCTGGGTCGCGGCAAACATCATCTCGGTTCGCGCTTCGACGTCGCTCGCGTCGTTGACCGCCCGCACCAGGAATGTTCCGACGGCTTTCAGCGCCTCGCCGGCGAGCGCGTCGGAAAACGGGTTGGCGCCCTGCGATACCGGCCGGTTGACGCCGCGCGCGGGGTTGAGACGCCGGGGCCAGGGCCGCGCGGTGAGCGATTCCAGCGCGTGACTCATGCAATCGAAGCCGCTCGCCGCCATGACCTTGCCTGGTAGCGTCAGCGTCACGGTTGGATCGATCAAGGCCACGGTCGGGATCAGCCGCCGGGAAATGATGCCGGTCTTGGCATTGATCTCGGTCAGGTTGAAGATCGCGATGCCCGTGGTCTCGGATCCGGTCCCCGCAGTCGTCGGGCAGGCGATATGCGGCTTGAGCGGACCCGGAACCTTCTGCCCGCCGCCGATCGGCGCATTGACGTAGGACATGAAGTCGGCCGGATGCGTCGCGTACAGGTTCGCGGCCTTGCAGGTGTCCATCACCGAACCGCCGCCGACCGAGACATAACCGTCGAACTTTCCTTCCGACGCAAAGCGCGCCGCGGCCTGAAACGATGCCGTCGTGGGCTCGACCGAGATTTCGTCATAGATCACGGAGTCGACGCCTGCCGCGCGCAGCGACGCGCTTACCGCGGCGACGTGGACGGAGGTGTGCAGGGTTTTGTCGGTAAACAGCGCGACGCGCTTCAATCCGTGTTCCAGCGCCTGCTCCCCCGCCTCGGCCAGACAACCGGCTCCGAACGTGAACGTCGGCATGCCGACCGTGAACGCGCGGTCGCTGGAATCGGTCAACGCAAAATCGGCGTGGCAGCAAGGCATGACGGTCCTCGAACGGAATCGTTAGCGCGGCGCTAGTGTCGCTCAGTTTCGTTTAGCTGCCGCAAGGATGAGATCCGCGGCCTTTTCGGCGATCATGACCACGGGCACGTTGGTGTTGCCCGAGACGAGCACGGGCATGATGCTGCAATCGACCACGCGCAGGGC
>DASZZK010000031.1:0-2134 GCA_035544975.1 Casimicrobiaceae bacterium
CAGCTTGAGCAATCCGAGCGGCGGCCAGTTCGCGCTGCACGCCAAGGTTTTCGTGCTCGATCGGCGCTGGGTCTTTATCGGTTCGATGAACTTCGATCGCCGGTCGTTGCGGCTTAACACCGAGCTCGGTTTGTTGATCGACAGCCCCGAGCTCGCCCGTCAGGTGATTGCGCGCTTCAATGCAATCGCCCAGCCGGCCAACGCCTATGTGCCGACGCTGACGCCTCCCGACGCAAGCGGCAAGCAAACACTGGTCTGGCGCACCGAGGAAGGCGGCAAGCTCGTAGAGCTGACGAGCGAGCCGATGGGAGATCTGATGAAAGGCGTCAAGACAAACCTGCTGACGCTGCTGCCACTGGACGATCTGCTTTGACCAAGCCCTGTTGTGGCGCCCGCCGCGCGGATCGGGGCTGGATTGATTCTATTGCGCCGCGCGGCGCAACGGGTTTCCGGTAACGCGCCTACTTCTTCGCCGGCGAGTGTGCCATCGCTTTTTCGGGCTGCGATGACAATCCCTTTGCCGCGTCCGTCGGCGGTCCACCCGGTCCCAACTGCGGCGTGACGATGATGCCCTTCGCCCTTTGTTCCGCGATATAGCGCGCGGCGACCCTGTCCTCAATTCTTGTCTGGAGTTGCTTGGCCGCTTCCGCGGCGGCGGCGTCCTTGGCCTTCTTTTCCTCCGCCGCGGCTTTGGCGGCGTCGTCCATCGGCGGCGGCGGCGGAAGCTTGGCCAGGGCGAGCCCGAAGCTCGCGACGACCATCAGGGCAGCGAACAGCGCGCGAAACGTGGTCATGCCTCTTTGCTCCTTGGCGTCGGTTTTCATCGGGCTTGTGCGTCACGCCGGCGTATGCCGCACCACGCGCGGGTCGGCCGCAACAACCGGATCCCTGCCCGCCTTGACCTCGTTGTACCAGTAGGCGTGATGCTCGCGCGCCCACTCCTCATCGACATAGCCTGTCCTCATTGCGTCATAAGCGCCTGCCATGCCGAGCGTGCCCATGTAAATGTGGCCCATGGCGCCGAGCATGAACAGGATTGCGCCAATCGAATGCACGACGTGCGCGATCTGCATCGTCTGCCGCGTCTGATCGAAATTGGGGAAGTCGAGCACGAAGCCGCTCGCGCTGACGATGATGCCGAGCACGCAGGCGCCGCCCCAGAACCAAATCTTTTCGCCGGCATTGAATCTGCCCGACGGCGGCTCGTGCTTGGAAAGCAGGCCGCCGAAGTGACGGATCCATTGCCAGTCGTCGGGTCCGGGAAAGTTGTCGCGCACGAAATTGATCAACAGCATCAGGACACAAATCGAAAACAGCGGCCCGGCGAAGTTGTGTAAATTCTTGCCCAGGATCGCCAGCCACGAAAACAGCGTGTAACCGATCAGCGGCAGCAGCACTGCCTTGCCGAACAGCATGATGAGCCCGGATATCGCCAGGATGCAGAACGTAATCGCCGTCGACCAATGAATGACGCGGTCAAGGAGGGTGAAGCGCAGTAACACGCGCCCTGTCGGCGGCGCATGCAAGGCCAGCGTCCCCTTGACCCAGTAGAACGTCGCGATCACGAGAAACAGCAATACCAGCGCCCAACCGCCGAACACCGAGATATTGCTGTTGCGAAGCGTCCGCCAAGTCTGTCCTTGCGGTTGCATGAGCACGTTGGTCTCGCGACCGACGACGGTCGTGATCCCGGGCGTGTTGGAACGGACCTCGCGCCACACCGGTGCGTTGTTGAATGGTTGCACTCCCTGGCGTTGCGCTGCCGCCGCCGGCGAAGAATTCTCGGGAGTCCGCGGCGGAGTGGGTATCTGAGTGGAAGAGGCACTCTCGGACGAAGGCGCCGGCGTGGGTGCCTGAGCGTACGAGAGATTCGCGCCGAGGAACGAAAATGAAAGCGCTGCAAGAAGCGCGACCGCCGATCGCGCGAGGGGAGAATCGACCATCACCGCCCCTACCTGATCCGCTTGTACTCGTTCTGGTTCTGAGCGCGGGTCTCCAAGGCGCGCTCCCACTGCGTCTTGTCACCGTTGAACGGCGCCGCCTTGTAGGGCGGCGTGTCCGGCTTGCCTTGATAGCTTCCCTGCTTGTAGTTGACGACCTGCGGCCGCTCGCCGCAAGCCGCGAGACACAGCAC
>DASZZK010000032.1:0-2600 GCA_035544975.1 Casimicrobiaceae bacterium
CGCTATGGCTCAGGAACCCTGCCAGCTTGTACGCAGGCGTCGGCGGTATCGGCACGCCCACGATCGGATACAGCAGCGCAAGATCGCTGCCTTCGAGCTGGAAGTTCACTTCCTCGCCTTTGAGGTGCAGGGGATCGATCAGCGTTCCGTCGGCGCTGGCCTTCGTCGTCCCCAGTGTCGCGGTCGCCTTGATCGGGTACGGCCGGTCGGCGCTGCGCAGCGCGAGCAGCGCTCCGCCGCGCGCCTGGAGCCTGGTCTGCATGCCTTTGAACCGGCCATCACCAGTCAGTTCCACCATGGAATCCGGATCGCCCTTGGTGGCGGCTAGCGTATTGATCTCGAGGGCCAGGTCGGTATCGATCGTGGGATCGCGGTACTTGACGGTTCCGCGATCTATCGCGAGCGCATCTATGGCTGGAAATTCCCCTTGCTTGCCCCGCTGGTCGAAAACCCAGTTCGACGTGCCGTCCTTGTTTACTTCGAGCACCAGGTGAAGTCCGGACAACGAGAGTTCAGGAAACGCCAGCTGGCCGCCCAGGAGTTTCAGAATGTCGATCCTGAAATCGGCGCGCTTGATCTGCGCCATGATCGGATCCTTGCTCCACTCCGCGTTGCCCATCACGACGTCGTTGGCGATGATGCGCGGCCGCAGCGAAAGACGCACTTCCAGATCGCCGTTGATCGCAAAGCTTCTGCCCGTCGAACGGGTCACTTCGCGCGCAATATACGGCCGAGCGAGATTCCAGTCGAAGAAATACACTGCCGCAACGAGCAGCAACAGGCAGCCGGCAATCCCGACAAGCCACTTTCTCGTTCGGGTCATGATTTTTCTCCTTGGATCTTGCAATCCCGGGTATGCAGGTCGCTCGGTTAGAGTCGGGATTGTCGTCGTGCCAAGCAAGGCGCTCTGTGCGATGCCGTACAGACGGTTTTAGTCTCTGATCGCGACCGGATGCCCCGCGTGATGATGCGTACGACGCCGTTATTCAGATAGCATTTGCGGACTGGAGGATTGATGAGAAAACTGGCGCTGCTATTTGCATCCGTTCTGGCATCGACCGCGGTATGCGCGCAGCCCTATCCCAATCATCCCGTCAAGGTAATCGTGCCGTGGCCGCCCGGACAGGCCACCGACATCGCGGCGCGGATGCTGGCGCAAAAGCTGCAGGATTCGCTTGGCCAGCCGTTCATCATCGACAACCGGGCGGGGGCCGGCGGCTCGATCGGAACCGAGATCGCCGCCAAGAGCGCGCCGGACGGCTACACCCTGCTGGCCGCCTCCAGCGGCCCGGTCTCCATCATGCCGTCGCTGCAGAAGCTGCCCTACGATCCGCTCAAGGATCTGACGCTGATCAGCCTGATCACGCGCAACCCGTATGCCTTGGTCGTCAATCCTGCGTTTCCGGCCAACAATGCGAAAGAATTCATCGCGCTGCTGAAGGCGAACCCCGACAAATACACCTTCGCTTCTTCCGGTACCGGCGCGACCGCCCACCTGATTGCCGAGCTGTTCAATTCCATGGCGCAGATCAAGGCGCGGCACGTGCCGTACAAGGGCAGCGCACCCGGGATCACCGACGTCATCAGCGGGCAGGTGAGCTATACGCTCGAGACCGTCGCGTCCGTGGTCGGGCATATCCGGTCGGGCCGCCTGAAGACCTTCGGCGTTTCCACGGCGCGGCGCGCTGCCGCGCTGCCCGAGGTGCCGCCGCTCGCCGAAGCGGCAGATCTGCCGGATTACGATATCGGCGCGTGGATCGGTTACGCGGCCCCGGCCGGCACGCCGCGCGAGGTGGTGCTGCGCGTTTCCGGCGAGATGCAGAAAGCGCTGCAATCCCCCGAGCTGAGGGAGCGCCTGCTGAACGCCGGCCTCGACCCCGTCTCGAGTTCGCCGGATGAATTGCCTGCGTTCATGCGCCGCGAGCAGGAGCGCTACGCCGCGATCATCAAGAGCGCGAATATCAAGCTGGATCAATAGCGGCACGCAGCCCGGCGTAAACGCTAGGGCCGTTCGGCGATCAGCACTACATTCGAGCCGCCGAAAGCGAACGAGTTCGACATCACCGCGCGCGGGATCTCGCCGCGCTCGGCCTGGCGCGCGACGTGGCGCACTGCGCAGGCCGGATCGGGTTGTTCCAGATTCGCGGTGGGTGGAATCACGCCTTCGTTGAACGGCATCAGCGCGGCGGCCATTTCGATGGCGCCGGCGCCGCCGAGCAGGTGGCCGTGCATGGATTTCGTGGAACTCACCGGTATGCGCGCCGCCGCATCGCCGAACACCGCGTTGATCGCCTCGCATTCAACGACATCGCCGACGATGGTCGCGGTGCCGTGGGCGTTGATGTAGCCGATCGCTTCGGGCGCGAGGCCTGATTCGGCGAGCGCCTGCTTCATCGCGCGCACCTGGCCGTCGCGGTCGGGCTTGGACATGTGCGCCGCATCGCAGGAGTTTCCGTATCCGCTGATGAAGGCATGAATGCGCGCGCCGCGCGCGCGCGCGCGCGATTCTTCCTCCAGCACCAGCGCCGCCGCGCCTTCGCCGAGGACGAGTCCGCCGCGGCGCTTGTCGAAAGGCTTGCAGCTCGCCGCGGGATCGTCCG
>DASZZK010000033.1:0-3291 GCA_035544975.1 Casimicrobiaceae bacterium
TCTGCGACGAGCCGGTCTCCGCGCTCGACGTTTCGATCCAGGCGCAGGTCATCAATCTGCTGATGGACCTGCAGCGGCGCCTGGACCTTTCATACGTGTTCATCGCGCACGATCTCGCGGTGGTCAAGCACATCGCCACGCGGCTCGCGGTGATGTATCTGGGCCGCATCGTGGAATACGCGGACAAGCGCGAGCTCTTCGCGCGGCCGAGACACCCCTACACGCGGGCGCTGCTGTCGGCGATCCCGGTGCCGCGACCCGATGCCAGGAGGCAGCGCATCATCCTGCAAGGCGACGTGCCGAGTCCGCTCGACCCCCCTTCGCGTTGCCGATTTCGCACCCGCTGTCCATATGCGCAAGCGCGCTGCGTGGCGGAGGACCCGCCGCTGATCGTCGATGACGGCCATGCAGTCGCGTGCCACTTCTGGCGCGAGATCGTAGCCGCGCCGGTGGACGTGCCGCTTGCCGAAGCCGTGACCATCGACCCGCGCCTCGCCCGCCTCCAGGAGGCTTTCCGCGAGAGGGCGCCGGCCGCTTGAGCGCCGCGGGAACGGTGCGCACAAAAGGCGGAATGGCGCTAAGATCGCTCGGAGCTGCACCACGGAGACAGACATGCGCTCGACATCATGGATCACCCGCGCTGGCATCGGCTTATTCGCCGCGATCGCCGCGGTCGCGACCGTGCCGGGCTACGCCCAGACGCTGCGCTTCGGATTGGCCGAGGACCCTGACGTGCTCGACCCGACGCTGGCGCGGACTTTCGTCGGCCGCGTGGTCTTCGCCGCGCTGTGCGACAAGCTCTTCGACGTCGACGAAAAGCTCAACATCGTGCCGCAGCTCGCGACCAGTTACGAATGGTCGGCCGATCGCAAGGCGCTCACGCTGAAGCTCCGCCGCGGGGTGACTTTCCACGACGGCGAGAAGCTCGACGCCGCGGCGGTCAAGTTCAACATCGAGCGCCACAAGAGCATGGCCGGGTCCAATCGCCGCGCCGAGCTGGCGCCGGTGACGGGCGTCGACGTCTTGGACGAATCCACCGCGCGGCTGAATCTGTCGGCGCCATTCTCGCCGCTCTTAGCCACGCTTGCGGATCGCGCGGGGATGATGGTCTCGCCGAAAGCGGCGCAGGCCGAGGGCGACAAGTTCGGCGCCAAGCCCGTGTGCTCGGGACCGTTCCGCTTCGTCGAGCGCGTCGCACAGGACAAGATCGTGCTCGAACGCTACCCGAACTACTGGAACAAGGGCGAGATACATCTCGACCGGGTCATCTATCTGCCGATCGTCGACTCGACCGTGCGCCTGGCCAATTTGCGCTCGGGACAGCTCGATATCATCGAGCGCATGGCCGGCTCCGACGTGCCCTCGCTCAAGGCCGACAGCCGCTTCAAGGTCGCCAGGATCACCGAAATCGGCTACCAGGGCATTACCATCAATGTCGGGAAAAGCGATCTCGCGCAAAAAAATCCGCTCGGCAAGGATGCCAGGGTGCGCGAAGCTTTCGAGCTCGCGCTCGATCGCGACGGCATCGTGCAAGTCGCGATGGACGGCGAAGCCGACGTGGGCAACCAGTGGGTCGCGCCCACCAATGCGTACTACGCCAAAAACGTTCCGATACCGAAGCGCGACGTGGCGCGCGCCAAGGCCTTACTGGCGGAGGCGGGCGTGCCCAATCCGAGCTTTACGCTGGTGACTCCGACCACGTCGGACGCGCAGAAGATCGCGCAGATCGTGCAGGCGATGGTCAAGGACGCCGGCTTCGACGTCAAGATTCAATCCACCGAATTCGCGACCTCGCTGGACATGGCCGACAAGGGCCAGTTCGAGGCCTACGTGCTCGCCTGGAGTGGCCGCGCCGATCCCGACGGCAACTTGTACAACTTCGATTTCTGCAAGGCCCCGCTCGATTACGCGGGTTACTGCAAGCCGGAGATCGACGAGTTGCTCAACCGTTCGCGCAGCGCGCTCGAACCGGCGGAGCGCAAGAAGATCTACGAGCAAATCGCCGCCACCGTGCTCAAGGACCGGCCCATCGTTTATCTTTTTCACCGTCACTGGCTGTGGGCGCACACCGCCAAGCTTTCCGGACTGCGCACGATTCCCGACGGGCTTGTTCGCGTTCAGGGTTTGAAGATGAATTGAGGCACAACTGCGGCCGATAGCCGCGAGTTGCATCGACCTCCCAGTCCGTCATTCCCGCGAAAGCGGGAATCCAGTGTCGTGCGACGAAAGCCACTGGGTCCCCGCTTTCGCGGGGACGACGGAGTTTTGGGGAAGGGTCTCTTAAAATCGTAGCCCTCGGTAAGACAGACACCAAAACCTCCATGGGCAACTATCTCGTTCAGCGTCTGGCGACCATCATCCCGACGCTGTTCTTCGTCTCGATCCTGATCTTCGGCTTGCAGCAGCTGCTACCCGGCGACCCGGCGATTATTCTTGCGGGCGAAGACCGCGATCCGAGCGTCGTCGCACACCTGCACGAGAAGTTTCATCTCGACGATCCGCTTCCGATCCGCTATTTGTACTGGGCCGGCGGCGTGCTCAAGGGCGATCTGGGCGAATCGGTGCGCATCCAGAAGCCGGTGCTCGATCTCATCCTCGAAAAATTGCCGGTCACGCTGGAGCTCGCATTGCTGGCCATCGTCATCGCGCTCTCCATTGGGCTTACTGCCGGCATCGTTTCCGCGGTGTTCAAGGACACGTTCTGGGACTACGCCGCGAACGTCTTCGCGCTGTGGGGGCTTTCGACGCCGAATTTCTGGCTCGGCATCATGCTCATCCTGTTTTTCTCGGTGACGCTGGGCTGGCTCCCGGCTTCCGGCTACGTCAGTCCTTTCGAGGATCTCAAGGCAAACCTCGCGGCGATGATCATGCCCGCGTTCGTGCTTGGCAACGCCATCGCCGCAGTCCTGATGCGTCACACTCGAAGCGCGATGCTGCAGGTTCTCAACTCCGACTACGTCCGCACCGCTCGCGCCAAGGGTCTCGACGAGCGGGTCGTCATCCTCAAGCACGCGCTGAGGAACGCCCTGATCCCGGTCATCACGCTCGGTGCGCTCGAATTCGGCACGCTGCTTTCCGGCGCGGTGCTGACCGAACAGGTGTTCACCATTCCCGGCTTCGGCAAGCTGATCGTCGATGCGGTGTTCAACCGCGACTACGGCGTTGTGCAGGGCGTGGTGCTCTTCACCGCCACGGCGTATATCGTACTTAACCTGCTCGCCGACCTTGCATACTTCGTCGTCAATCCGCGCCTGCGCGGCTAGATCGGGATGACAACTCATTTGACAATTG
>DASZZK010000034.1:0-4012 GCA_035544975.1 Casimicrobiaceae bacterium
GCGAGCGCCGCCTCGCACTGCGCGACCAGCGCGCGCACCCACTCGAGAGCTTCGCTTGGAACGGTCGCAGCGCCTTCCGTGAGATCAGCGGCTGCGCGGGCGAAAGCGACCAGTTCCTCCAAATGCGCACGCGCGCCGGTAAGTGTGAGCGGAAGCGTGGTGGACGCGGATTTGAGCGCAATCGCGAATTGTGTCAAAGCGGGGGCGGCTGGCGTGGATGTGCCCGCGGTCTGCATCGCAATCCGCAAGGTATCGCCCAAACCCAGGAACAGTGACGGACCGATAATCGGCACGTCGGCGATCTCGACCAGGCCCGCGCGCAAGGTCAACAGATGGCCCGCGAGGTTCCCGCTGTCCACGGTCGAGATGTAGCGCGGCGTCAATGGCGTGAGCGACTGCGTGTCGTACCAGTTATAGAAGTGGCCGCTATGTCGTTCCAGCGCCTGCATCGACCGTAGTGCATTGCCGGTTCGCTCGACGAGCTGGGCGGCCGTGATGTAGCCGAAGTCGTACGCCGTCACGTTGGCGAGAAACGCGAGCCCCATATTGGTCGGAGACGTGCGATGAGCGACGGTTGCTACGGGATGTTCCTGAAAGTTGTCAGGCGGCAGCCAATGATCGTCGGGACCGACAAAGGCCTCGAAGAACGCCCATGTCCGGCGTGCGGTCTGTCGCAGGAAGAGTACCTGGTCACCGGTCAGTCTGGCGCTGCGGGGGGCCAGGGGCCGGCTTATCCACCAGGCGATGGCAGGAGAGGCAGTCCACAACAACAGTATGGGAAGTGCGGCAAGCAGCGCGGCGGGCATTGCAACTGCGGTGCCGATCGCTGCTGCGACCGAGACCACCGGCGCGACCCACATGAGCCGAAAGGACGCGTTGAGGTCCGCTCGACCGCTGCTTGTTATTGCTAGATCCGATTCTCGATCGACCTCCCGCGACGGACTCCATTCGAGAAGCCTGCGATGAGTGAACAGCATCCGAACCAGCGTTCGCAGAATCGCGTCGAGGCTGACGTAGGCTTCGTAAGGCAGACACGCCAGCGTGAACAGCACTTGGCCGAAGTGCCGGCCCGCGGCGTGCATCGCCGCAACGATGTGCTGCGACAGCAGCACATCGGGCTGTTTTCGCAACAGGTCAAATAGGGTGGTGACGACCGAAGGAACGACAAGAATGCCAAGCACCGTCAACGTCCAGAACCAGCTGCGCGGCAGCGCGATCCACCCGAGCAGCAGTAGCAACGTCAACGCGGCCGGGACGAGACTTCGTCGGAGATTGTCAAAAATTTTCCACCGCGATAATGCCGATAGTGGATTCCGATGAAGGCGTGCATCGGCGCCCGGGACGCGTGGCAGGATCCAGCGGGCGAGCTGCCAGTCGCCGCGTCTCCAGCGATGCTGTCGACTGACGTCTGCGCTGAAGCGCGAAGGAAAATCCTCGTATAACTGCACGTCGCTGAACAAGCCTGACCGGGCGTAACATCCTTCCAGAAGGTCGTGGCTCAAGATCCGGTTCTCGGGCAAGCGACTCGCCAGCGCGCGCTGAAACGCATCGACATCGTAGATGCCCTTGCCGATAAACGATCCTTCGCCGAACACATCCTGATAAACGTCGGAGACGGCTCGCGTATACGGGTCGATACCCGGCTCGCCGCCGAAAAGTCTCGCGTATCGGGACCGGTTGGTGCTGGGCAGGCTCGCCGCGACGCGCGGTTGAAGAATGCCGTAACCACGGGTCACCAAGGCAGACCCGAGGTCTCCGGCCGCGGCGTCGAATCGCGGATGATTCAGCGGGTGCGCCATCGCGCCGACGAATTGATGCGCGGAGTCGCGCGGCAATTGCGTATCGGTGTCGAGCGAGATGACGTACTTCACTCCCGATAACGATGCCGTATTGCCGACGACGAGCGAAAACGCATTGCCGGTGCCACGCAGAAGGGCATTCAAGTCCGCGAGTTTTCCGCGCTTGCGCTCAAAACCCATCCACACCCGTTCTTGCGCATTCCATCGTCGCGGGCGATGGAACAAAAAAAACGGACCCTTTTGGGCGCCGTCGCCGGATCCGTCCGCCGCGCCACCCGCGGCGTCGCTCGACGCTTCGCCGTACTTTTCGTTGAGCTCCTCGATGCTCCTTCGCGCGAGTCGCAACAGCGATCCATCCTGCGGCAGCACTTCCAGGTCTGCGTCACGGAAATCCGTCAACAGACCGAAATGCAGCTTGCGGTCGCGATTGGCGAGAAAACGAACTTCCAGCGCCTCGGCCAGATCGCCGACGTCTGCGGCGCTGGTGAGCATGGTCGGGACCACCACCAAGGTTTGCGACGCGGACGGAATCCCCTCGGAAAAATCCATACGTGGCAACGGATGCGGCCTCACGATCATCTGCGCCATCCAGTTGACCAGCTCGACGGCGATCTGACTCGATGCGATCAGCGTAAGAATGCCCACCGCGGCCAGCAGCCATTCGCGCGCGCCATCTCCATACGCCTTGAGGAGCAACGCGCCGGCCAGGCTTGCGGTAAGCAGTGTGATCGTGCCCAGATAGTAGAAAAGCGGATGCTCGCGGCCGGCCCGCCAAACGTTTTCCAATGGCGGCAGGCGGACCTGCACGATTCGTTCGAGATTCGGTAAGCCCTTGTCGATCAGATGAAACCCCACGTGCGCCGCGGGATCGTCGCCGCTCGACCTCGCCGCGCTTTCGCGTGCGAGCTTGAGCGCCCTGTCGGCCACTTCGCCTTCGGAGAAGGAGCCCGTCTTGGCCAGGCGTTCGACGACGTGTCGGTAATCATCGCGCGTGGCGAAATCCATCCGGCCATAGACGCCGCCGGGATCCTGCCGCAATGTCCGCTCGACAATGCTGTTGCTCTCAGCGAATTCGCGCCAGTCGATGGCACCGAGCATGCGCAAACTGCCGATGCTGTTGGAGATGGAGACCTGATCGGCCGCCTGTTGCTGATTTCCCGATTGCACCAGCTGCTCGATCGTGCGATTCGATTCGGCAAGCCGCTGCTCGATCCACGTCAGCGGCAGTGCAAGCGCAGGGCTCTGTCCCTGCAAGCGCCTCGCCAATTCCGAAACGAACGGGGTCGTCATCGGCGGATCTGACCGCGCCATGTCCGCAACGACGAGGATCAGACTCTTGGGATCGCTTTCGGCAATTTCCGTCATCTCGTCGGCCCACGCGTCGGCAAGATTCCGATCCACTCTGCCGGAGGAAATGCGCGCGCCGACGCGGCGCAGATTTTCGATCAAGGCCAGTCGCAGCATGATCGGAATTGCCCATAGTTCTCCCAGCTGCAGCGCGCTGACCGTCTGATAAGCCGCCACAAAACGGCTGAGACTTTCGGTGTCGATGCGAGCGTCGCCGTGCGAGATGGTTTGCAGCGCGATGTCATACACGCGCGGCAGGCCGGCCGAGGGCCCACGGGCCAACCGGGGAAGCTCGCGGCTGTAGCCCTTTGGCAGGTGGCGCTTGGCCGTGCGGATCTGCTCTTCGATCAGGTACAGGTTGTCAAGCAACCACTCACCGGCGGGCGTCAACCGGTGGTCCGCCGCGACCGCCGCGCTTAGCAGATCGCAGACGCCGAGCAGCGTGCTTTCGTTGTCGGCCAGTCGAGCCAGAAGCTGGTCGGGGCCCCGCCGTTCGGTCAACTGATGGGAGGCCGCGAGGATCCTGCCGTGCTGTTCCATCTGGTCGGCGCTGAACAGCTCCGATCGCAGCGGCAACTCGTCGGCAGGCTGGGATCGCCGCCGCGCGCTCTTGCGAATCCGCGTGGCAATGTCGATCAGGTAATCCTGAACCGTCGCGTCTCTGGCGTTCATTTCACGCGCCGCCTTGCAACCAAAAAGTAGTTCCTATCGATCGCATGGTGGCCGGGATTCGCTTACTGCCGATGAGAACGCTGTGAAGAGCATCGAGTGCCGCGGAACCCCGAACGGGCGGCAATTCAAATCTGGTGGCCAAGGGCGGAATTGAACCACCGACACAAGGATTTTCAGTCCTCTGCTCTACCAAC